>CALPWM020000063.1 GCA_943327275.2 Chitinophaga pinensis | reverse complement strand
TGCCGAATTTTTCCAGTGTAATATCTCTGACTTTTTCCATGTCCTTTTCATCCAATACATTTCCTTTGATGAAAAGGGCCTTGCCACCATTGGCATTGATTTCTGCTGCACGCTTGCTCCCTTCCTCCTCATTTCTTCCGACAATCACTGCAGTGCCTCCAAATGAAACGATGCCTTCGATGAAAGCCTTTCCCAGGATGCCGGTACCTCCGGTAACAACAATCACTTTGTCTTGTAACGAAAACAATGTTGAATAACTCATTTTTATGTTTTTAGTCAGGCTGTTCAAGATGCCAGGCATCATTTAACAGCTTATGAAAAATATTTTGCTCAATACCATTCCCTCTCAGTTCATCAATGCAGAGGTAGCTGAATCCATTTAATTATAGCCCACTTCTCAAAATTCCCAACTGCAATCCGCGCAGTTCAGCCAACCCCCTCAATCTTCCGATACAGGAGTAGCCGGGATTGGTGACTTTTTTCAGGTCATCGATCATCTGGTGGCCATGGTCAGGTCTGAAAGAAATCTGGTTGGGTGCATCCTGCTGAATTTTCAACAATTCCTTCATCACGGCATACATGTCTGTATTGCCACCCAGGTGATCATCTTCAAAGAAATTCCCTTCAGCATCACGCCTTGTGTTCCTGAGGTGAATAAAGTGAACGCGGGATCCCAATGATTTAGCCATGGCTGGCAGGTCATTGTTGGGGTTCGCACCAAATGATCCGGTGCAGAAACAAACGCCATTGCTCTTGTTGGGAACCGCATTGATGATGAACTCAACATCTTCCAGGTTCTTTACAATCCTGGGTAATCCAAGAATGTCTATTGGCGGGTCGTCTGGGTGTATGGCCAATTCAAGGCCCAATTCATCACAGAGCGGTGTAATTTGTTGAAGGAAATAAACCAGGTTGCTGCGGAGCACATCCGCATTGATGTTGTCATAGCGGGAAAGCTTTTCGCGCATGTCTTCAACCGTGATCTTTTTTTCACCGGGGATGCCAAACATCACCACACCTGCAATTTTGTCGAGCTCTTCTTGTGTGTAAGCAGCATGGCGCGTTTCGGCTTCTGCAACAACATTGGCAGGGTAGGATGCTGCAGCATTTTTTCGTTGGAGGATGTAGATGTCAAATACCGCCAGATCCACCCAATTGAAATAGAGAGCTTTGGATCCATCGGGCATTTCATAATCAAGATTTGTCCTTGTCCAATCATTGACGGGCATGAAATTATAGGTGATGACCCTTAGTCCGGCCTTGGCCAGATTGCTAAGGCTTTCCTTGTATTTTTCTATCCAGGATTGGTAGTTGCCAGTCCTGGTTTTGATTTCTTCGTGTATCGTGACACTCTCAACCACATCCCAGGTCAGTCCATAGGATTCAATCAGGGCCTTTCTTTCCATGATCTCTTCATAGCTCCATACTTCACCATGCGGTACGTGGTGTAAAGCTGTTACGATACCCACAGCGCCTGTTTGTTTGATGTCTTGCAATGAAACGGGGTCATTCGGACCAAACCATCTCCATGTTTGTCTCAGTTCTTTCATGTTCATTGTGTTATGATCTCTACTTTTTCAATATTTTGTTTGAGTATTTCTTTTTTCCTCACTAAAATGCTGCTGTCTGTTTCCTTCTTGATTGTTCCTGTGGCAATGGTCTTGCCATCTTTTCCTATGACCCTTAGTTCAGTGCCATTGCTGATGAAATAATGGTAAGCTGATTTGCCATAGGTGTTTATAGAGGGCATGATGGAATTGTTGCCTTTTTTTGTGGTAATAAGGATCACGCCCCCAAAACCCCTTGCTCCATATGCCGCAGTGGAAGCCGCATCTTTCAACACAGCAGCTGAAGCAATATCCATGGGGTTTAAGGATGCAATATCACCCTCGTAAATGGCCTGATCGACCACAAACAGCGCAGCTACTTTTCCTTTCATGTTTCGTGCATCGCGCACAAAAACCTGTGGAGTTTTCATTCCAGCACTTGCGCCAATTTCAACACCGGGTATTGTTCTAAGCAAGTCAAAAATAGTCCTCACCGCACCACTGCTGATGTCTTGTGTGGTTTGTGCCATTGATGCCAATGCACAAAAAACAGCCAATAAAAATCCAGTTGATTTGATGATCATTTTTTGGTATTGGCGAGTTCCTTTGCTTTTGTGGTGGTATAATATTTGGCAATCATGTTGGGCACTTCCCAGGCAGGCATGTTGTTGTTTTGCAGGTAATCAAGGTATTTTTTGGTTACCTGTGCAAAATGGGATTCATGCCCGTCATTGTATTTTTCAGGAACACTGATGGTCCAACCATTGCTGATTTTTACCAATGAAATGCCGGGGAATGTTTGGCTGATTTTCTGGATACTGGCTTTCAGTTTGTCTTCAAATGCAGCGTCCTTCTGCCTTTGCTCAATATAAAGGGTAGGCTTAAAATTCTCTTCCTTGCCTTGTTTGATGATCAGAGATGCCTTTGTTCCGCGCATCAAGGAATAGTGGGTATCACCAGTTCCTTCCGGAGCTTTGTAATTCCAGATCACTGAAACCTTGGCATGAACACCGTTGATATTGTAGGTGAACTCTCCGTTGCAGTTTACCTGGATATCACCTTTCGCATCACTGATGGCTTTGAGATAATCGGGAACGGCTTCCTTGGTGACAACAGTAAAGTCAGCCGCAGATACAGGAGTTGTCCAACTCTTCGCATTGAGCATCTTAACGTTCTTCTTGTAGTCAATGATCTGGCCTGGGAAACATTCCCATTGTATCAGGTCTACAAGGTGCGTAGTTACATCAACGATACCAGCGCCCTGTTGTTTATCATCAAAGAACCATGAAGGCCTTGTCAGCACACTGCCTGATACGTACTTGTAAAAATGATGCACACTGATCTTGGTGACAGAGGGATCTTCTGGAGTTCCTTTTTCAAGGGTTCCGAAGAGCTCAGGTTCCATGGAGAAAGCGCGCTGCAATTGGGTAGTGATTTCAAAGCGTTCGGTCATGATATCATAGAGCTGAACGCCTTTTTTCTTGGCTTCAGTGAATGCCAGTTTCAGCTGCTCAAAGCCTTTGGTGTCAACAGCCATGGGCTTGTCGGCAAATACATGAAATCCACTGCGCACCGACTCAAGGATATAGTTTGTTTTCAGCCGGTTGTTGCCTGCAAGTACAACTACATTTCCCTTTTGTTCTGCAATCATCTTTGCAAAAAAATCCTTTCCTGTATAGACATTTTCTTTCCAAGCAGTGGGCTCGGCTGTCCTTTTGTTGTACCCGTCAATCCTTTCAAGGTGCAACTTGAGGTCCCTGCCATCTTCTGAATACACATGTACCGTAGGGTCTACCTGAGGATACATGGACTTTTGAATCAGTGCTGCATGAAAATGTCCGGGATCAAGCGTTATCAGTTTGATGTTTTGTGCCTTCATCATCAATGGGCAAGCCAGGAGTAAAAAAGAGAGATAGTTGAGTTTCATATGAAATTAAGATAGTCCTTTTACCAAATAGGGGAATCGATGTTGCCTGTTGAGCAAAGCATTGGCCTCATCATCATTGATGAAGCGCTCGTTCAATGGATCCCATTGTAGCGGCCTGGGCAGGCGCATGGCAATATGGTGGATCAAACAGGTAGAGCATCCGCGATGGCCAACTTCTACTGGGGTGATGGGTTGTTTTCTGGTGGTAATACAATCCAACCAGTTTCCATGGTGTTCATCACTGCGGTAAAGATTGATTTCATTTGCGCCAATCACCGATTCAATGATTTTAGGGTTGCTTGCAGAAAGTGCTTTTTGGTTGGGTACTACAGGCTCGTTGGGGCTTGCTTTGTAATTGCCGCGGGTAACAAAGATCCATCCCTCTGTCCCTACAAATTTTACACCATTGGGCAATTCTGTGCTGATGGTCATTTTTACACCATTGGCGTATTTGCCATAGGTGGTGAAGGATCCATGCACATTCCAAAGGCCTGATTTGGGAAAATCTGCTTTACCCCATACTTCAATCGGCCCAGTATATTCGGTATCCATTCCCCAATGGGCAATGTCTACATGGTGGGTGCCCCAGCCGGTGATCATTCCTGCGCCAAACTGCTCGCAACGAAGCCAACCTGGTCTGCTGTAGTCATTTTGTGGGTGGACCCTTTTTTCAGTATAATAAACATAGGGGGTTGAACCCAGCCATGCGTCATAATTCAATGTTTTTGGGATGGGCATTTCAGGCTCTACCTCTCCACCAGGATCGCTGGGCAATCCAATGTATACTTCTTTCAGCTCACCAATTCGTCCGTTCCTTACCAGTTCAGCTGCATAACGGAATTGTGGGGATGATCTTTGCTGACTACCAATCTGAAGAATTTTTCCGTTCCTGTGAACGGCATTGCTCAAGGCCCTTCCTTCTGCAATGGTCAGGGATGCTGGCTTTTGCAAGTACACATCTTTTCCTGCTTCAACAGCATGAATGCCCAGAAAAGCATGGGAATGATCCGGTGTACTGATCAATACGGCATCAATATCCTTGTTCAGCAGCATTTCCTGGTGGTCCCCATACATGGTGACACCATCATAGGCCTTGCCTGTTTTCTTGGTATAGTAGTCATTTACATATTGCTTTCCTTCAGCCAGTCGCTTGGAATCAACATCGCAAACTGCCATGATCCTGGCATGATCATACTTGAGTGTTTCTGCCATGTCATGGTCTCTGGAAATCCTTCCCACGCCAATGGCGCCGATATTGATTTTATTGCTGGGTGCATCCTTGCCCAAAACATGGGCTGGTACGATGGTAGGGAATCCAAGTGAGGCAATCCCTGTAGCGACGCCAGTCTTTACGGTGGATTTCATGAAATCCCTTCTGTTGAATCCTTTGTTGTCAGTCATTGGTTATTTTTTTATTTCTTCGTCTCTGTTGGTTGCATAGGCTTTTGTATAATCAATTCCTTTGTGCAAAGAGATGATGTATTTCAGCCCCTGCAACAGGTGGTTTTTGTATACGGGATCAGCATATGTTTCCTTGCTGTGCCCTAGGGTGCTTACCCATACATGACCACCCTGGAAATCGTTGTACCATACGGCAGGGTAATACTCGGCATAGGTTCCTGCGTTTTTAGCAATCATTTCTTTTTGTGATTGGTCAAGCGTTGTAAACTGGTGAGACATCAGCACATTGGTGACGGGATACAGCTCTTTTCCAAAATAGAGTTCATCTTCTCTTTCCCAGATCAATGGGACACCAGCAACTGAAGGGTGGTTGGGGTCGGTTTTCCGTACAGTGAATTTCTGGAATTTTGCGTGCCAGGAAAAAGTACATCCAATCATCATTTTGAACCATTTCCAGTTGCGTTCAGTGCCTGTTACTGAATGCAATCCAACGAAACCACCACCTGCTTCCATGTAGCGCCTGAAGGCAAGTCGTTGTGCATCTGTGTCAAATACATCATTGTTGGTGCTGGGGAAAACAAGGAGGGTAAATTGTTTCAGGTTTTCTTCGGTAAAATTCGAGGGGTCGTCGCTTACAGTAATTTTCCAGTTTTCTTCCTTGGCAATTCCTTTCAGGGCTTCTACAGCCGAGGGGATGTTGTCATGGATGAAACCTTTTCCATTTTTGGTATACACCAGCATGGAAACGTTTTTGTTGTTTTTTTTGCTTTGGGCTCCCAGATTAAATGTTGAAAACACTACTAGCAGTGGTAGTAAAATAAGATACTTCATGTGGCGTTGTTTCGTTGATCGTTTAATAGCCGGTAATTTACATAAAAATCACACGCGTGCTAACATGGCTTTTACGAAAACGTTATAGGAAAAAACAGGTTTTTGGCCCTGCTATCCTTTTATTTTAAGTAACTTGACAAAGATTGACCTGACCTGAGGTTTTAAAATTCAGGTCATTGCATCCCAAAACTGAAAATACTTTTTTATGAGCATGAATCAACGCAGAAAATTCCTCAAACAAACCACTGGTGCCGCATTGGCCTTTTCTATTGTACCAAGGTTTGTGATAGGGGGTCCGGGCTTTACTGCACCCAGTGACATGATTAATCTTGGATTTATCGGCACAGGTAAACAGTCCCGTAGTCTGCAAAATAGTTTTAAGGAAAAGGCCAACATCATTGCTGGCGCAGATGTTGATGCACTCAAACTCAACTATTTTCATTCCCTTTTGGAAAAATATTATACCAATGCCAGAAAAGACGGCAAAGGGCGTGATTACAAAGGATTCACTGCTTATGAAAATTACAAGGAAATACTGAGCAGAAAAGACATCGATGCCGTGGTGATTTCAACCCCCGACCATTGGCATGCTGTTCAGGCCATTGAAGCGTCAAATGCAGGGAAGCATGTCTACTGCGAAAAACCCCTTGCGCACAGCGTTGAAGAGGGCAGGGCCATGGTTGATGCGGCAAGAAAAAACAAGATTGTTTTTCAGACCGGTAGCATGCAGCGTTCATGGAAAAATTTCAGGCATGCCTGTGAACTGGTAAGAAACGGGTATTTAGGGAAAATAAGTGAGGTATTGGTGTCTGTTGGAGACCCTCCAAGTCCATGTGACCTTCCGGCAAAGCCTCTGAGAGTCGGCCTGAATTGGGATCAGTGGATTGGGCCTGGACAGTACCGTGAATTCAGCCCTGTGCTTGCTCCGCCAGTTGAAGAGGATATTTTTCCTAATTGGAGAAATTATAAGGAATACGGAGGTGGGATGGTTTCAGACTGGGGTGCTCACATGTTCGACATCGCCCAATGGGCTTTGGGAATGGATGATAGCGGCCCTGTTAAGTTTATTCCATCGGAAGGAGCTGCCAAGAGAGGGCTACAGATGATCTATGAAAATGGAATTGTGATGAAGCATCAGGATTTTGGCAGGAGCAATACCGTACGCTTCATCGGTGAAAAAGGACGTTTGGACGTAAGCCGGTCCATCCTCGATAGCGACCCTGCCAATATCGTTTCTGCTACCATTCAGCCCAATGAAACCAGGCTGTATGAGTCTAATGACCATTACCTGGATTGGCTTGAATGCATCAAAACCGGAAAAAAGCCGATTTGTGATGTGGAAATTGGACATAGAACAAGTTCAGTGTGCAACGTGGCCAATATTGCCTATGCATTGCGCCGCACCCTTGAATGGAATCCTTCTAAAGAGAAATTCAAGAACGATAAAGAGGCTGATGCCCTCTTGAAGCCAAACTTCAGGGAAGGTTGGAAATTGGGTTAAGATGAATGGAATAAGCATGATCCAGCTTGCAAAAGAGCTGGGATTGTCGGTGTCAACCGTTTCTAAAGCACTTGGCGACAGCCATGAAATCAGTGCGTCTACCAAAAAACGGGTGCTTGAACTGGCAAAAAAATACAAGTACAAGCCCAACCCTTTTGCCAGCAATCTTCGTAAGAAGAAGGGCAAACAGATTGCCGTCATCATCCCTGATATTGTCAATAATTTCTTTGCCTTGGCAGTTGATGGCATTGAAAGTGTCACCATGTCCAAGCATTACGACACATTTATTTACCTCACCCATGAGAACCTTGAAAGGGAAAAAGCGGTACTGGAACACCTGGAGTCTGGGCTCATCTCTGGTTTGATCATCTCTGTTTCTACTGGAAGGGAAGGGTATGCTCATTTTCAGGAGTTTTATGAGGCGACCAAGCTGCCCCTGGTTTTTTTTGACAGGGTACCCGATCTTTTACAGTTCCCGAAAGTTATTACCAACAACTATGAAAGTTCCTTTGATGCTACTGTCAGGCTCATCAAGGCGGGTAGCAAAAGGCCCGTACTGATTACTACCACTGAGCCAATGTTTACGTCAATGGAAAGAAGAAGGGGCTATCAGGATGCCCTGGAAAAGCATGGGATTGTTTTGACTGATGAAATGATCATTCATTGTTCTGATGACATGGACTCGAATTATACCATCCTCCGGAAAATATTTTCTCAAAAAAAACGACCTGATGGCATTTTTGCCTCTATAGAAAAATATGCGATTACCAGTTATCAGGTTTGCAAGGATCTGAAGCTGTCTATACCCAAGGATGTAAAGGTGATTGGAATGACCAACCTCCGCACTGCAGCCTTGTTGAATCCATCTCTTTCAACCCTTTCTCAGCCGGCATTTGACATGGGCAAAGAAGCGGCGGGACTGCTGATCAAGATGATCGAAAAAAAATCCTATGCAGCCGCCAATGATATCATCGTACTTCCCAATGAGCTGACCATCAGGGATTCTATTTAAGTTACACCTGCACAACAATCTGGGATTCAATTTTTATCCTAACGACATCACAAGTTGCTCAAGATGCGAAAAGCATTGCGTAAATAAATTCCTGCTCCCTGAGTTGAATGTAAAAATCCATTGCGAAATTTAGATACTAAACCTAACATATGTCATCATCCACCAATGGCTTTATTCAGGAGAATTTCTTGTTGCAATCCTCTCTTGCTGAAAAACTCTACCATGATGTTGCTGCAAAACAGCCCATCAGTGATTATCACTCCCATCTTTCTCCGTTTGAAATTGCGACCAACAGGAAATATGAAAACATTACCAGGATTTGGTTGAGCGAAGACCATTACAAATGGCGTGCCATGCGTGGAGCGGGGGTCAATGAGCGTTTCATCACGGGAGATGCAACGGATGAGGAGAAATTTCATGCTTGGGCTGAGACCGTTCCCCAAACAGTAAGGAATCCATTGTTTCATTGGACATACCTTGAACTGAAGAATTCTTTTGGGGTAACCGAATACCTGAATCCTTCTTCTGCATCCCGGATTTACAAGCAATGCAATGAATTGCTTTCTGGAGAGGAACATACGGCCAGAAAATTTCTGGAGCAATACAATGTGGTTTACCTCTGTTCAACCGATGACCCATGTGATGATCTTCAATACCACCATGCCATCAGGGCTGATAAGGATTTTAGTGTTGGTGTAGCTCCATCGTTTAGGCCAGACAAGGCATTTGCGATTCATGATACTGAAAACTTCCTGGCCTATATCAGCAGGCTTTCTGCTGCATCAGGCATTCCCATTATCGATATCGATTCCCTGCTGTCTGCCCTGGAAACACGCATTGATTTTTTTGCCTCAGCTGGTTGCAAAGTGGCTGACCATGGACTATCTCAGCTTCCCAAATACAATGCATTTACTGTTGATCTAGAAATTGAATTGAAGCGGTTTTTTGCAACCCGTGGTGAAACGGCTTTTTCAGATCCAGACGCATTTGTTTTTTATCTGCTTACATCGCTCTGCAAAATGTACCATGCCCGTGGATGGGTGCAACAGTTCCACCTGGGAGCCATCAGGAACAACAATACCAGGCTTAAGCTGAAATTGGGTGCTGATGCAGGTTTTGACTCCATCGGAGATTATGCCCAGGCAGAGCGGCTTTCAGCCTTATTGAATGCACTCGATGCAGAAGATAAACTTTCAAAAACAATCATCTACAACCTCAATCCTGCAGACAATGCATTGTTCGCTACCATGTGTGGGAATTTTAACGATGGCTCAACCAAAGGTAAAGTGCAATACGGCCCGGCCTGGTGGTTTCTTGATCAGAAGAATGGGATGGAACAACACCTGGATATTCTCTCTGATGTTTGCCTGCTCTCAACCTTCGTAGGCATGATCACTGACAGCAGAAGCCTGCTGTCCTTTTCGCGACCTGAATATTTCCGGAGAATCCTTTGCAACATGATGGCCAATGACATGATCAACGGAATCATTCCCAATGATGAACAATGGATGGGAGATCTGCTGAAGAAGATCTGCTATGAAAATGCGAAGGAGTATTTCAATATTTGAATCAACCCCTCAAATGAAATGCCTTTGGTTGGGTGAAGGCCCTGATGCCTACATGTGAGAGCGTTGCGCCAAATCCTGAATGTTTCCTGCCACTCCAGGGGAGCGCTGCACTGACCCTGTCGCAACAGTTCCAGTATCCGGTGCCGGCATCTGTGGCAACAAGTATTTTTTCAGCCCTTTCCCTGTTCTTGCTGTAAACGGAAGCCGTCAACCCATAGGATGTATCGTTCATCAGTTGCAGGGCTTCTTCATCATTGCTTATTTTCATGATGCCGATGATCGGCCCGAAAGATTCCTCCTGCATAACCAACATGCTGTGATTGACTTTTGTCAATACAGTGGGCTCAAAGAAATATCCATCGCCTTCTATTCTTTTTCCTCCGGTCAGTAAAGTTGCTCCTTTGGCAATGGCGTCAGCAACCTGATTTTCCAGGAATTCAAGCTGAGATTGTCTGCTGATCGCGCCGATATAGACACCTTCTTGTAATGGGTTGCCGATTTTCCATGACGCCACTTCTTTTACAAAAGCGTCTACATAGGCTTCGTATACTCTTTCATGCACATAGATTCTTTC
>CALPWM020000062.1 GCA_943327275.2 Chitinophaga pinensis | reverse complement strand
TTCCAATCATGGGGTGCATGATCTGTGGCAATGATGTCAATCTTGTTGTCCTGTATAGCTTGTAAAAGGACCAACGGATTCTCCTTTGATTTTATCGAAGGATTCCACTTGATCTTGTTTCCGAGTTGCCTGTAGTCTTCAGTATTGAAACATAAATGATGAACACAGGCTTCAGCAGTAATCCTTTTTTTATAGGTAGGTGTTTCATGGTCAAACAGCAACGCCTCAGCACCCGTGGAGATGTGTAAAAGATGCAAGCGATTGTTGTACTTCTTTGTCAATTCTACCAGTTTTTTGGTAGAGGACAAACAAGCAAGCTCACTTCTGATCACACTATGGTCACTTGGGGGTATTTCAGTATTCCATTTTTGTTTGCTTTTTATAAAATTTGCATTGATGATGCTTTCATCCTCTGAGTGCAGTGCTACCAGATGTTCGCTCCTGGAAAAAAGTTTCTCAAGGTATCCTGGTGAATTGCACAGAAGAGCGTTGCTATTGTTAAAGTACAGGCCATCATCTGTCAGGCCACATACATCTTCGGTACTTATTCTAAGGGCCTCTTCAAGATTATCCTGGTTCAATCCCATGAAAAAAGAGAAATTGCCAAAAGATTTTTGCGCTGCCCTTGCATATTTTTCTTCCAGAATCTCCTGCGTAATTACATTGGGTATGGTATTGGGCATATCCATGAATGAAGTAACTCCACCCGCAATACCGGCTTTTGATTCTGATTCAATATCCGCTTTATATGTGAGTCCGGGGTCTCTGAAGTGAACGTGGGCGTCAATCACCCCCGGAATCAAAATTGTATCCTTGGCGTCTATTTCTTTGACCAGCAAATTCCAGGGAAGTCCAATCGATGTATCAACTCTTTCTATCCTTTCGTTGCGGATATAAACATCACCATGGAAATCTTGGTTTTCATTGATGATTCTGGCGTTCTTTATAATAGTATGGCTCATTGTTATGGATTACAGTAGTCACAAAACATTGGATCTTCTTCTTGTTTATTGTTGGGATATCTTTTTATTTCTTCATGTTGGCATTTTTGGCAAACATACCGGTGTAACAATGTAGACCTGGTTTCGCTTCCGCAAAGTGAGCAGGGCAATCCTTCTTGTACAGCACTAACTGAGAAGCCAGGGCAATGGCAATTCGGGCATGTTGATTTTATTTTTTCAATCAGTTTTTCACAAGCCTTTCCAATAGCCTTCATCCGCGTAGGGTTGAACATGGCTCGCATGTCGGTTTCAACATAGGTTTCCATCTGTTGACGCTTCATGGAGTGAAAGGTTTCAGTCAGTACATTCCATGAATGAATTCCTTTGGTGATATGTTGTTTATTTTTTTGACCCTCGCTCAGAATGAGCCCATGCGATGGGAATAAAGCCTGTTCTGCAAATGATCTCAATGCTGTTTCGTTATCCACGGCTGCGCCACTGAAATTTGTTGCTGTAGTTATTTCCCTTGCTGCAATTTCTATTTTATTTTTTTTGTCTACAAGAATGATCATCTCATCACCGGCAATTGCAAAGGGGATGATAGGATGTGCGCCAAATGATCCTTCGCTGGCCACAGCCAAATCTGTTCCAGACAATTCCATTCCTAATTCACATTTTTTTCTGGCAGTAGTTAAGGGATCATTGACCCTTTCAATTTCTCCTGTGAATGTTCCCAATTGGTCGGTGTCAAGGGCATCACACGTAACAGGAATAACCCCAAGTGATTTTGTCAATAAGGGCGCAAGTACATCTTCTTTTTTGTGTTTGGAAGCAATGAGTATTCTTCTCCCTTCAAACACTGGTTGAGGATTTCAAACTTTCTAGCAAGTACAGTGATAAAATGATTGCTGCTGAAGTGGCGAGGGCTGTATCTGCAGCATCTTCAAGGAAAACAGCGGCGCATGTTGAACCCAGGAATAATAGTAAACTGATTACCTGAAATACTTTTCTGTGGCGTATGGATTTCATAAAAAAAATTCCTATCTGCAAATTTGCATCATTATTTTAAATATTTATATTTATGTTTGTAATTAAATGCATAAATAATAGTTATGAATTATTCATTAAATCAGCTCGCTATTTTTCTGAAAATTGTTCAGACCAAAAGTATTACAAAGACTGCTGAGGCCATGCATCTTACTCAACCGGCCGTCTCTATACAATTGAAAAACTTTCAGAGCCAATTTGAAATTCCCCTTATTGAAATCATCAATAAAAGAGTATACATAACAGAGTTTGGAAAGGATATCGCTGAGTCAGCACAGAACATCATGAATGAAATAAGTGTCATTGATAATCGATTGACAAAGTACAAAGGTTCACTTACCGGAACATTACGAATGTCTTCTGTTTCAACGGGTAAATATGTCCTTCCTTATTTTCTTTCTGATTTTTTAAAAGAGAATCAAAATGTTGACCTGAGCCTCGATGTATCCAACAAATCCATGGTGCTTGATTTATTGGAGCAAAATCAGTCAGATTTTTCTTTGGTCTCTGTTCTTCCGAAGCATGTTGTTCTGCAAAAAATTGAACTGATGCCTAACTCACTTTACCTAATCGGGGCGGGTAATCTCTCTATTCAGCATGAATCACTTAACAAGCAAGCCCTTGAAAAGCTACCCCTGATTTATAGAGAAGAAGGATCTGCTACGCGAGTGGCCATGGAGAAGTTTATTGAGAAAAATCGGATTACTGTAAAAAAGAAAATTCAGCTCACCTCCAATGAAGCAGTAAAGCAAGCTGTGATTGCCGGTATTGGTTTTTCTATCATGCCCGTCATAGGTCTGAAAAATGAATTGGAGCGCAAACAGCTGCAGATTATTCCGATCAAAGGATTGCCTATCAAGACTTCTTGGAACCTGGTTTGGCACCGTAAGAAGAAGCTTTCTCCTGTTGCAACTGCCTTCAAGGAATACATGGAAAAAAACAAGAATCAAATCATTCAATCAAACTTTAGCTGGATTAATGGGTTATAAGCAGGGTAGCGCTTAATTTTTCTTCTATGCTATGAATGCGTATCTTTGTGAAACTCTTGGTGTATGAATGAACTAAAGGAAAGCTGGTTTGGTCTTACCATAGACCGGTTCATCGATGCTGCCCTTTCGGAAGATCTGGGAGCAGGAGACCTCACCAGTTTGTCCACGATTGCAAAAGGACAAACGGGTCACGCCTTGTGCTATATCAAAGAAGATTGTATCGTTGCAGGAATTGAATTGTCCGAAAAAATTTGTGTCAAGGTTGATCCTTCCCTGGAGGTAGCTTTTACAGTTAATGATGGTGAAAGTATAGAATCTGGTACTTGCGTTGGAACCATTTCCGGCGCAATACAATCCATTTTGAAACTTGAGCGCCTTATGCTCAACTGCATGCAGCGCATGAGTGGTATTGCTTCCAAGACCCGTGCGATGGTTGATCTTGTGGCTCCTTATGGGGTAAAGATTCTTGATACCCGTAAAACAACGCCTAATTTCAGGATTTGCGAAAAATGGGCGGTTCGTATTGGAGGGGGAGTGAACCATCGGTTTGGTTTATACGACCAGATGCTCATCAAGGACAACCATGTTCATGCTGCTGGCGGAATCCAAAATGCGATTGTATCTTGTTTGAGTTACAGGGAACAGCATGATTGCCAAGTTCCTTTGATTGTTGAGGTCAAAAATCAAGAGGAGTTCATCATTGCCAAGGAATATAAAGCGGTGGACAGGATACTGATTGATAATTTTAAGCCCGAACAGATCCATCAGCTGCTAGCACTCAATGATACAAAAAAAATAATCGAAGCATCCGGTGGCATCAATCCTTCCAATATCATAGAATATGCTAAAACCGGTATCGATTTTATTTCTATTGGAGATTTGACACACCATGTTGAATCTGTTGATATTTCATTAAAAATAAAGTAAGATGTTGTTTGAAAACGAGATAGCGCGTGTGGGATATTTGAGCAGGTCTGTTCCTGACGGAATTGATTTGAAAGAAGCAATCCTCAAGATGAAGAATGAAAAAAATGCGGTCATTCTTGCACATTATTACGTCAGTGAAGACATTCAATCCATTGCAGATTTTGTTGGCGATAGTTTGGCGCTTGCGCAGGCCTCAAAAAAACAATCGGCTGATATCATTGTTTTTTGTGGCGTTCACTTTATGGCAGAAACTGCCAAAATACTCAACCCAAGGGCCAAAGTCCTGTTGCCGGATCTGAACGCAGGCTGCTCTTTGGCAGACTCGGCGCCAGAAGAGGCATTCATGGCGTTCAAAGCCCAATATCCTGATGCCATTGTAGTGAGTTATATCAACTGCAGTTCAGAAATCAAGGCACTGAGCGATTATATCTGTACTTCTTCAAATGCCATTGAAGTCGTCAATGCCATTCCAAAAGACAAACGCATCATTTTTGCACCTGACAAAAATTTGGGAATGTATGTGCAGCAGGTTACTGGCCGGGAATTGATCCTATGGGATGGTGCCTGTATTGTGCATGAGAATATTTCATTGGATAAGCTACATGTGCTGATGGAGAAGCATCCTGATGCTTCCTTGATCGCCCATCCAGAGTGTCTTCCAGCATTGCTCGAAAAGGCCAGTTTTGTTGGTTCTACCAAAGCCCTGTTGGAGCATGTACAAGTCTCTCCCATATCCAAGTTTATTGTCGCTACGGAAGCCGGCATTTTGTATCAAATGCGAAAAGCGGTTCCTGACAAGTTGATCATTCCTGCGCCAGCATTGGAGTCCAATTCCTGTGCCTGTTCAGAATGTCCATACATGAAAATGAATACCATCGAAAAACTCTACAATACCTTGTATTACGAATTACCTGAAATCAATGTCAATGAAAAAACACAGACAGGAGCGTTAAGGGCATTGAACAACATGCTTTCCATTTAAAATGACCTATCCACATCATGATATTGTGATAGTAGGGTCTGGTATTGCCGGGTTGTCCACCTATCTTTATCTGTCTGAATCGGAAGCATTTAAGGAGGGAAAAATCTCGATCTGCCTTATTGCAAAATCAACATTACAAACCACCAACACTGCTTGGGCACAAGGTGGAATTGCAGCGGTGCATGCCATTGGTGATGATTTTGAAAAGCACATTGAGGATACCATGGTAGCAGGTGCACACATGAATGAAAAGCAGGTTGTGAGGAAAGTGGTTGAGGCAGCGCCTGCATTGCTAAATGACCTGATCAGATGGGGTACTAGTTTTGATAGGAATGCAGCAAATGATTATGATTTGGCCAAAGAGGGTGGGCATAGTGAGGCCCGCATTTGGCATGCTGAAGATCAAACTGGCCATGCCATTCAGTCTGCACTCATGCAACATGTAGCTGATTCAGCAAAAGCCAAAGTCCTTGCCAATACTTTATTGGTCGATGTGATCAAGGATATCAATGGTCAGTTTCATTTGCATTTATTTGATGAGTCAAGAAAGTTTTTTTACGAAATAACCACTTCAAAATTGGTATTGGCAACTGGCGGTACAGGGATGTTGTACAGCAAAACAACCAACCAACATGTTGCCACCTGCGATGGTATATTCATCGCAAAAAAATTGGGGGCAACCATTGAAAACCTTTCCTATATTCAGTTTCATCCAACAGGATTGTTTCATGATGGAAATAATTCTTTTCTTGTATCTGAAGCCCTCCGGGGAGCTGGTGCAGTATTGCGTAATCAACAAGGTGAGGCTTTCATGCATCAGTATGACGAAAGGTTGGATCTTGCACCAAGGGATATCGTTTCAAGGGCTATCCTTGCTGAGATGCGCAAACATGGAAATGCATTTGTATTCTTGGATGCCACCCATCTTTCACCAGCAGTTATCGATCATCATTTTCCGGCCATCAAAGATCAGTGCAAAGCCCTGCTCAATATCGATATCACAAAGGAAATGATTCCGGTGGTTCCTATACAGCATTATTCTTGCGGGGGTATTAAGGTAGATGCCTTTGGTGAAACAATTGTATCAGGGCTTTTTGCGATAGGAGAAGTTGCCTCAACCGGATTGCATGGGGCCAATAGACTTGCTTCAAATTCCTTGCTTGAAGCCATTGCTTTTGCAAAATTTGCAACAGAAAAGCTCTTGGTTCTTTCTGATTACCAGCCAGCAGTTCCTGTAACCTTCAAAATAGAATGCTTTGATATCGATCGGAGTAAAATTCAAGAACTGTTGAGTAAACATGCAGGAATAATCAAAAATACAAAAGGGTTAAAACAAGCATTGTCTGCACTTCAAACCATCAAATCAAATGCAGTAGCTGTTGCATTCAATCCTTTTCACTTCGCATCTGGCGCATTGCTTGATGTTGGAATTTTGCTCATCGAGGATGCACTCAGACAAGAGAAAAACAGGGGCGTATTTTATAATGAAGATTTAGTGAATGACCTTGTGCCTTAACAAGATGTCTTCTCCTATGGTCATGGAACCCTGCAGTTCAAGTTTTACTGCATTATCCATTGTTTGATGTTGGTTGCTGTTGAACTGATGGATAGCAGCATTGTCCATGAGTATCCGCGGGCATACAAACGTATAGATTTCATCCACCGCCTTTGCTTGCATCATGGAGGCATTCATTGAGCCGCCAGCTTCAATCAATACCTGGCAAATATTTCTTGCAAGCAGTTCCTTGTGAAGCATTTCAAGATTAAACAAACCATCTTGCATAGGTATACTGATGACTTCAACATTGGGTAATGCTGGCTTTATTCCAGCCTTGTCTGTAACCAGGTAAATAGCAGATTTATTTCTTTTATAAAAGATGGAAAGATGCTGGTTTTCTTTTTGTAGAAGCTCAAGTTTGCTGTCAAAAACAATCAGGTTCAATTCCTCTTCCGGTTGATCCTTGATCCGGATGTTCATGGTTGCATTGTCTTGTATGACAGTTTTTGCAGTTGTCAAGATTGCATCTGCTGCCGTTCTGAGGTATTGGTGTACGTGCTCACGGCTTTTTTCATTAGAGATCCATTTGCTGTTGCCTGAGCGATCGGCTATCTTTCCATTCAAGGTAATGGCTGATTTGAGCACATACTTGGGTCTTTTCAGGATTTGGTTGATGTTGAAGGTATCGTTTAGTGTCACAATTTCAGGAATAATCAATACCTCAACCTTAACACCATGTTTTTCTAAAATGCTCACTCCTGAGACCTGGGGATTGGGGTCCAAAGAGCCAATGACCACTTTGGGAATCCTGTGTTGGATGATCAAATCGGTGCAGGGTGGGGTTTTCCCGGTATGGGAACAGGGTTCAAGGGTAACATACAAACTGCAGGCACTCAAATTTGCGCCCTGTTCAATAGCATTTTTTATCGCCATGACTTCTGCATGCGCTTCTCCCGCTTTCTGATGAAAACCTTCTCCCAGAATTTCACCATTTTCTGAAACGACAACGGCTCCCACAAAAGGATTGGGCCTGATCGCTTTAGGATCAGCCTGTTTTGCCAATAAAAATGCCCTGTGTAAATAGCTTTCTGCTGTCATTTAGGATTATCTTTGCCCTTCAAATTTACCTACAAAAGACCATATGTTTACCGGAATCGTGGCTGGAGCTTTTATAGAGGCAATCAATAAGGAAGAGAATGGATGGATTTTGCAGGTTGCAGCACCCTTGATTGCACCAAAGGTCCAATTGGGGGACAGTGTTGCCATCGACGGGGCTTGTTTGTCTGTTTTTAAAGTGGAAGGTGCTGTTTTGTGGTTTTATGTTTCTCCTGAGAGCATAGATAAAACAATCATACGCTACTATACCGAAGGAACCAAAGTGAATATTGAACTGCCCATGCAGCCCACAGGATATTTGGGTGGGCATTATGTGTTGGGTCATGTTGATGCCACTGCTGTTGTAACCAAAATCATACCTGGAGATCAGGCATGGTTTTTTACGATCAGTATTCCCGAACCATTTACCAAATACGTTGTTTACAAAGGATCGGTTGCCATCAATGGTGTGAGCCTGACCATCAACCAAGTTGTTGGTCAAAACATAGAATTGTGCATCATTCCCATTACGATAGAGAAAACCAACATGTCTCTTTTGAAACTTAATGATATGGTGAACATAGAATTTGATATTCTGGCAAAATATACTGAGCAGCTTTTACTTAAAAGGGATAATTGATATGTTTGACGCGATTGAAGAAGCATTGCTTGAATTCAGGAATGGGAACCCCATCTTGGTGGTGGATGATGAATCAAGAGAAAACGAGGCAGATATTATTTTTCCTGCCGGCGCTGCAACACAATCAAAATTGAATTTTTGTGCTGCTGAGGGCAAGGGGCTGGTTTGTATCGCCATTGATCTTCAAACCGCCATGCGATTGGACTTATCGCCAGTCAGATCGAATCAGAAAGACGTTTTTCATACTGCATTTTATGACTCCATCGATGCCACTGCTGATTTTGGCATTTCAACCGGCATCTCTGCCAAAGAGCGTGCCATTACTGCATTTCACATTGCCAATCCCCAAAGCCAACCAGAAGACTTTATCAAGCCAGGACATTTGTTCCCTGTGGTGGCCAAAGAGGGTGGCGTTTTGGTGAGAAGTGGACATACTGAAGCCGCAGTTGACTTGTGCAGGCTGACTGGTCATGAACCTGCTGCCATTATTTGTGAGGTGATGGATGCAGCGGGAGACATGATGCGCAGGGATGAACTCTTTGGCATGGCAAGGGAAAAGCAGTTGAAGATCATCAGCATCCAGCAAATCATCGATTACAGGATTCAAACGGAAAACCATCTCGTCTCCGTATCAAAATCAGGCTTGCCAACACAGTTCGCCAATTTTGAGATGGAGGTCTTCAAGAATACATTGACGGGTAAAGAACATTTGTTGATTTCATTAAAAAACAACCAATCCACTCCAATTGTCAGGATCCACAGCGAATGCCTTACTGGGGATGTCTTTGGCAGTTTGCGGTGTGATTGCCAGCAGCAACTGCTTTCATCCCTTGCATCAATTGCTGAACAAGGTCATGGTTACCTCATCTATTTGAAAGGGCATGAAGGGCGAGGTATTGGCATAGGCAATAAGGTGGCCGCTTATGCATTGCAGGAAAAAGGGCACAATACCTATGAAGCCAATGAGATGCTGGGCTTCCCCAAAGACAACAGGGATTTTACGGACGCCATTTGGATGTTAAGGGATTTGGCGTTGGGTGAATTTGAATTGATCAGCAATAATCCAGTAAAAATAGAAGCCTTGCAAGAAGCGGGATTCAAGTTTGTTGTCAAACAATTGCCCATTGAAGCCAACTCCCATAACCAGCAATACCTGGATGACAAAATCAACTTAGGAAAACATCGATTAAAATTTTTATAGATGATAGCCATTGTAAAAGCCCAGTTCAACAGCGAAATCACTGACCTGTTAGAAGCAGGTTGTACAGATTATCTATCTGAACAAAATGTTCCATTTACAGTTTTTGAATGTCCTGGTGCTGTTGAAACAGTTGTCTATGCTACGAAGCTGTTGTCTACGGCCAGATATCAATCCATCATTGTGATTGGGGCCATCATCCAGGGTGATACAGACCACTACGAATATGTATGCCAGTATGTGACCAATGGAATCAGTCATCTGTCTGCGATGCATACAACACCCATCATATTCGGCATTCTGACCACCCAAACTGAATTGTTGGCCTACGAAAGGGCAGCTCCAGACAAGATGAACAAGGGAAAATCTTTTGCAGAGACGGCCCTGTTCATGATCAAGGCATTTGAAGATCTTGACCAATTGGTTTTCATTTCTTTGGCCTCAATGGAATAGGAATTGTTTCTGGGTAAAGCTATCCTTTGAAAGACATTGTTGTGTAGTCACCATGAAATCCCACTACATTGTCAAATTGCCCGAACTCATGCTGCACATGCATGGTTGTCAGTACCATTGCTTTCATGCCAGCATTGTATGCAGATTCCACTCCTTTGGGGACATCTTCAAAAACCAGGCAGTCTTGTGGATCGATACCCAGTAGTGATGCGCATTTGAGATAGGTTTCAGGGTCAGGCTTGCTCCTTGAAACATCATCAGCGCTGACAATCGCATCAAAATAATGGCGAATATCCAATCCGTCGAGTACGAAATCAATATTGTACATGATGGCAGCAGAACCGATGGCCATCCTGATATGTTGTTTTTTGGCTTCAACCAGAAATTCCATCAAACCAGGCAGGAGTGCCAATGAGGGCCTGTATTCCTCCTGGTATTGTTTTTCTTTCTCGAGACTCATCCTGTCCTTTTCCTCTCTGCTAAATCTACCAGGAAAAATACGTTCAATCAGCTCATGATTCTTGCCGTAACACTCTGCTTTTGCCTGTTCTTTGGTGATTCCAGCCCCAAGGCTGTTCAGGATCCTGTTCCAGCT
>CALPWM020000061.1 GCA_943327275.2 Chitinophaga pinensis | reverse complement strand
CGCCAGACGGCCACCAGCAGACATACCATTGTTGTATACATCGTAGTATTCTCCACCAACCATTGCATCAAGGTTACTCTTGCCAAACAGCTCTGTTTTATAATTCAAGATGGCATTATATGTTTGACGGAATACCCTATCGAAAGATGCAGAACTGACGCGGTCACGGTTCCAACCAGCATTGGGATTGGTGTAGCTCAAAACTCCGGTTCTGAAGTCTTTGTTAAACGCTTCGGCCACCTGCTCATCGTACATGAAAATACCGCCAACCTTGAGGTAAAGGTTTTTGGTGAAATCTGCTTTCAGCGACTGAGATAAAGTAAATTTATCAGATTGATTCCTGCGGATAAACAGTGGTTCATTGAGCGTAGGGTTACCATCACCTGCGTTACGGCCCAATAAAACTTCACCAAGGTGATTCGTTCCCCTCATTGTTGGAGCAGCCATCAGGATACGCCCCCAATAACTTGCATCGGAAGTTTGGGCCTGATCCCTCCAATTGGCTTTGGCATAGGCAACACTGCTCTCTGATTTCAGCCAGCTTTTGATTTTATAATCTCCATTGATAACAAAGTTCAACCTACGGTAAAAAGAAGATTTAGCGATGCCATCTTCATTATACATGCCCAAATTGGCGTAGTAGGTACCCTTTTCATTTCCTCCTGACATGCCGATATTATGATCCTGTAATACAGCCTGGTTGCGGAATGCATTGTCAGCATAGCTGAACTCCTTATACAGAATATCTTTGATGGTCCCTGAGGGATCATAGGCTCCTGAGGCATTCGTTGGAATCGCATCCTTCATCACTTTCCACCCCTGACCTGAATTGAGCAATTCCCTGTTGGCATCGGATAAAATCATAGGACTGAACAATGCGTTCAAATCATAATTACCATCCACAATTGCCCCAGCAGTATTCTTGTATACGTTTCCAGTTCCCCTGGGACCAGAAGTATTGATCAAACTTTGGTTGCCATTGACTTTAAAGGTTTCTACCAATGCTCTCCTGCCCCAAAACAAATATTCTTCAGCAGTAAGCAATTCATAAGGTGAATTGAGGGTATTTACCCCTGATCTTGTCTTGAATGCAATGGATGAAGAGCCTGACTTACCGCGCTTGGTTGTGATCAGGATAACACCATTGCTTGCCCTTGCACCATAAATGGCAGTAGCGGAAGCATCCTTCAGTACTTCAAGGCTTTCAATTTCCTCTGGATTGATATCACTCAATGAAGGCCTGAACTGTCCGTCCACAATCACCAGTGGAGAACCGGAACCATCAAAATTGGTTCCGCCCCTGAGTACTATGGCTGGCAGTGCTCCAGGCTTTCCTGAAGTAGTTGACACCCTGACACCTGCTATGGTTCCCGCCAATGCCTGAGCAGGATTTGCGCGGACACCTGTTTCAAGTATACGCTTGTCCAGTTTTGATATGGAAGCAGTCAGGCTGCTTTTCTTCTGTGTGCCATAACCCACGACCACAACTTCACCAAGATCTGCTTCATCAGATTGTAGCTTGATGTTGATCATATCAGATGCACCGACAGTAATTTCTAGTTTCCCAAACCCGGTTGATGTGAACACAAGCACATCCCCTTTTTCTGCAGCAATGGTATAACGACCATCAGTGCTGGTTTGTGTACCAACAGTAGACCCTTTTTTGGTAATACTGACACCAGCCATGGGCGTGCCATCTTCCTGAGAGGTGACCGTACCGGAAATCTTTTTGGATTGTCCCCAGGTGACATTGTTACTGAATACCATCAATACCAGTACCAGCAATATTTTGATACCTGATTTCATAAGCAGTCGTTTTTTGATGAAAAATGAAATATTTATGTTCGAATATACTTATGTAGTACATAATTAACAAAAAAACAACGCTCAGGGGCAGGAAATCAATTGAATTTAAGTGCCGTATGACATTATTTGAGAATTCGCTTGAAATGAGGTCCCAAGTGATCGCGCATACCCTTTCGAAATTCTTCTATTGTACCAGTCTTTAGAAGATTTACAAGGTCGAGATGTGTAACCTTGGCTACTGCAGGCTTCTTTTCCACGGTCACCAGGTGTCCAAAAATCGGAAGCAACATGGTTTGGAAACGTTGCATCGTATGATTTCCCGTCATCCGGTAGATTTTACCATGAAACTCCACTTCACTCTTGATCCTAAACGCAACATCGTTTTTATCTCGCACTTTTTCAGCCAAAGCAATCTGCTCCAGCTCGGCGATATCTTTTTTGGTTTTGCGGATGAACAAAATATCTGCCAAACCCATTTCCAGGGTCAGGCGCAGTTCAAAAAAATCTTGCAACGTACTTTCATCGATGATCAGTGGATCCATTACTTTTTCCAGGGATCCCAGGATATCCGGGCTGGTCAGCACCATTCCTCTCCTTTTTTTGGAATCCACCATACCCAAAACGCGAAGCCTGCTGAGTGCTTCCCGCAAGATGTTTCTACTTACCCCCAATGCTTCCGCGAGTTCCATTTCTTTCGGCAGTGCGTCACCGGGCTTGAAAGCATTTTTCTTCAGGAAAGCCAATAACTTTAGTTCTACAATATCGGCCATGGTTTGGTGGCTGACCGGTTCAATATCGATTGTAGAAAGTTTACTCTTCATCACAGTGCTTTGGTCAAATGTAGGACAATATTACAAATGGCTCAAAATATCAACCAAGGATAATACAACCCCAATTGAGCAAGTATGTTTATTTTACACAGCAAACGGTTAAACTGAATTTAAGAGGTACAACTGATTGTTGCAAATAAAAATCAACACGCGCACACAAAAAAGCACCTGGCTAGATCTCAATGATCCCGAATGCCGATTATAGGTTAAATTCATTATCGAATAAGTGAAACTTCAATTATTAACTTGTTTCTACTGAAATGAAAAATATGAACCTAAAATCTTTTAGACAATTGCTGTCACTGACCATAATGGTATTGGCTTTCACTTCTTTCCAAGCAGGAAAAAAACCAGACCCTCAGCAACCCAATATCGTAGTTATTTTCATGGATGATATGGGCTATGCTGATTTAAGCTGCTATGGGTCTGCTACCATATCCACTCCAAATATTGATCAATTGGCTGCCAATGGCATGAAATTTACCGATTTTCATGTAGCAGCATCTATATGCACGCCATCGCGCACAGCCCTGTTGACAGGCTGTTACCCGCATCGTCTGGGCTTGCCAAAAGTGCTTTTCCCGGAGAGTAAAGACAATCCTGGTAACACAGGTTTAAACCCAGAAGAACAAACCATTGCTGAATTGCTCAAGGAAAAAGGATATGCTACATCCATGGCTGGGAAATGGCATTTGGGTGATAAAAAAATGTTTTTACCCACGCAACAAGGCTTTGACCAGTATTTTGGTGTGCCATATAGCAATGACATGACCATTGCGCCAGACATGGTATTATCTGAAAACGCATTGCTTCGGAATGGAATGACCAAGGAAATGATTCAAAACTATGCTACGCTGAAAATAGCGAACAAGAACCACCAGACACCGCTCATGAAAAACAACGAGGTGGTCGAGTTTCCTGCTGACCAAAGCACGTTGACCAAACGTTATACAGCATTTTGTCTTGACTTTATTAACCAACAGGCAGGGAAGTCTCCGTTTTTTATGTACCTGGCCCATACCATGCCTCATATTCCAATTTTTGCGTCCAAAGATTTTACAGGGAAATCCAAAGCTGGTTTATATGGTGATGTCATCGAGGAGATAGATTGGTCTGTCGGAGAAATTATCAAAGCATTGGACAAAAAAGGTGTCTTGGAGAATACCTTGGTAATTTTCACCTCCGATAACGGACCTTGGCTTAGTTATGGAAATCATGGCGGAAGTGCGGGGGTACTGAGGGGCGGTAAATTTGATATTTTTGAAGGCGGGTTCCGGGTACCCTGCATCATGTCTTTGCCAGGTTTTATTCCAAAAGGCAAAGTCTCCGATGAATTCATTACCAGTATAGATATTGTTCCTACCATTTGCGAGATGACCGGAACAAATTTGCCTTCAAAAAAGATCGATGGAATAAATGTGTTGCCTGTGCTCAAAGGCAAAAAGATGAAAAAGACACTTGGCAACCGATACTTTTATTATTTCTCAGAAAATAAATTAACGGCTATACGGAGAGATAAATGGAAATACATCATACCCATTAATTATCGTGTTGTAACAAGTCCAGGAAAGGACGGAAAAAACGGAAAAGCAGAACCCAATCAGCAGGGAGAAGCACTGTATAATCTTGAAAAAGATATTTCAGAAAGTAAAAATGTCATCAAGGAAAATCCTGAAATAGCAAACGAGCTCAAAACTGCGCTGGAAGCATTTGAACAAACGATCAAAAAAGAAGCAAGGCCTGTTGGGGTGACTAAAAATACTTTTTAGGTGGTGTAAGAATGAGTTTATTGCAAAACAATAACGTAAATAAATAACCACATACAGACTACATGAAACTAAAATACTATGCTTTATTTGGCATGCTACTGTATACAATCTTTGTATCGTATACAATTGAAAAGAAATCTAAAGTAAATACAAATAGCATTCAAAGTTTTTCTGAAGCGTTTGTCAATCCTTCCATGTCATACAGGCCTGGTGCTTACTGGTCATGGTTGAATGGAGACGTAACAAAGGCTTCTATTACCAATGATCTGGAGGAAATGAAAGCCAAAGGAATGGGTAGGGCAGAAATATATGATCTGTTGGCTATGCATAATCCGGATGGAATGTATGGAGTAGGTCCTGAATTTCTGGGTGACGAATCTGTAGAATCCATTTTACATGCAATGGCAGAAGGGAAACGGCTCGGTATTCAAATCGGCATGGTAGCATCCAGCGGATGGAATGCGGGTGGACCATGGGTGAAACCTGATTGGGCGGCAAAAGCATTGTATACATCGTCGCTTTCACTGGTTGGCCCAAGTGTATATTCAGATATTCTGCCGTTACCTCAATTCCCTAAACAGTGTCCAAAAGACAAGAATGGTGTTCCTCAGTATATGAAGGAAATCGCCATAATGGCTATCAGGGATAATCCGGATAAAAAAATTAATACATCGGATGATGTCATCATGCTGAACAAACAATTCGATGGAAAGAAACTACAATGGCAGGTTCCTGATGGAAAATGGACCATTCTCAGGTTTGTTTGTTCTAATACCGGTCAGCATCTGATTGTTCCCAGTCCTAATTCAGATGGTTTACAAATTGACTTTCTTGATCCCAAAGCAACCACCCGTTATTTACAACATATATTAAAACGTTTAGGCATTACAAGACAAAATGCCAAAACTTCCGGATTATCTTATCTATCTTTTGACAGCATGGAACTAGATGAGGCAACAGCGTGGACAGATTCCATGGATAGTATCTTTTTTGCACATAATGGTTATGATGTTCTTCCATATTTGCCTGCTTTTGCAGGGTGGCAGCTTCCTGGTGGCAACGATCTTTTTCTTCAACAGTACAAAAAAACGGTAAGTGACCAACTTATTTTCAGTCATTATACAACAGGACGCGATTTCCTGGCGGAATATGGTATTCAACTGAATGCTGAAGCAGGAGGGCCTGGGCCTCCATTGTGGAAGTCCTGTCCAGTAGATGCTTTGAAGGCTTTGGGAAATTTGCATATCCCACGCGGTGAATTCTGGATTCGAAACCGGTATAATATGTTTCTCGTTAAAGAAATAGCCAGTGCTTCTCATATTTATGGACTTAATGTGGTAGATGGAGAATCATTCACCACATGGAGAAGATGGAAAGATGCACCTCATGAATTGAAAAAATATGCTGACCGTGCTTTTTGTGAAGGATTAAACAGGATTACTATGCACGCCTTCGCTAATACCCGGCCAGAGTTTGGTTTACCCGGAAGAGCATATCACGCCGGTTCGGATATAAATCCAACCACTACCTGGTGGAAAGAGGCCAGGCCATTCATGGATTATTTATCAAGATGTTCATACATGTTAAGCCAGGGCAAATTTGTTGCTGATGTTGTTTATTATTATGGAGATAAAGCCCCTAATTTTTTTCCGGAATTACAAGGGTCTCCTGATCGGCCAAAACTCAATGGATTAAGTTTTGGATATGATTTTGATGTTATCAATTCAGATATTTTATTGAACAAAATTGAAGTTTCTAATGGCAAATTGGTTTTACCTGATGGATTAAATTATAAGCTACTTGTAATACCAGGTAGAAAGGATATCCCCAACCAGGTGATCAATAAAATAAATAAGATGATGGCTGCCGGTGCCAAGATCCTATTTTTGAATACGGCAGAAATACCTGCAGGTATAAAGAATCCTGTGCTTAAAAATATATCCATTGATGATGCTTTGAAAAAATTGGCTATTGGAAAAGATTTTACCGGTGATGCTGAAAAGTTTGATTTTATCCATAGGACAACAGCAATAGGAAATGTTTATTTCATTCGCAATAAAACAGACCAGGTAATATCCGAAGAATGCCAGTTCCGGACAATTGGAAAACAGGCTGAATATTGGGATCCGATTACTGGAAAGCAATATCAAATAAATGATATAAAAACAGTGAATGGGAATACCAAAATTAATCTGCAGCTGGCACCCAATGCATCCTGTTTTATAGTATTCAATGCTGAAAGGCGAAGACTCCCGACTTATAATATCATTAAAGAATCAAAGAGCCATGAATTGGATTCCCCTTGGACTTTATCCTTTCCTGAAAAATGGGGAGCACCAGATTCGGTCAAAATGACCAAGCTTATTTCCTGGACGGACCATACAGATGATGGTATAAAATACTTTTCTGGCACAGCAACTTATAAAAACAGTTTTGACATCTCCCGTGAATCGCTTCTAAAAGACAGTATCATCAAAATAAATTTGGGAGAAGTATTGGATGTTGCTAGAATTTTTATCAATGGAAAATCAGCTGGAGTTGTATGGACGCCACCATTTTCCTTAAACATAAAAGACTATCTGAAACCCGGAAGAAATACGGTTGAAGTACAGATAACCAATATGTGGATCAATCGTCTAACAGGTGATATGAATTCAAGTGATGGAAAAAAATACTGTCAAACGAATATTCCCTATGGCAGGAAAGACAGATTTCCGAATGAGAATGGAGATGAAAAATTTCATGTTCAAAGAGCTGGAATGATGGGCCCAGTTTTAATAGAGGAAATAGAAACAGCATTGATAAGGTAATCTTGTAAAATTCCTGTCACTATTTTAGTAAAGTGAAATTACAATATTGGTTGGTTCATTTCTTAAAATTGAATCATCAGTTAATACGATAATTATGCCCTTCAATAAAATTAAACTGAAATGCAAACCGTTTCTTTTCCCAATAAATTTTAGTATTGGTTGTTAAATCAATAATTTTCAAATCTTTCCAATTTGGATTCTCTATGGATATCACAGATTGAGTCTTTCCATCTTTCCCATAAAATATGGTTTTGGCTTTGTTGGCCACAGGGTATATCCTGGCTTTCAATTCAGTATCAAATTCTTCAATCACTATCCCTGTTCCGCCTACGAACAGCGGGGTTTTCTCAACTGGAATTTCAAAATCCTTTAGTAACATTGGGCCATTGTATTCCTTGCCATTGTCGTAGTCTATCCATTTACCTTCTGGCAAATAAACATTTCTGCTCCGGGCAGTTTCATAATCGTCTCCATACAAGGGATAAGCCATGAGCGCATCTCCAATCATCCATTGAAATCCTCGTTGGTTGTAATTTTCTCTGTTATGTACATTTAAATCCTTAGGATATGCTATGGGAAGCGGAGTCATTGTATGAGGATAACCCTCTTGATAAAACTTTATGGCATTGCTATAAATATAAGGGTGTAAACGAGCATGCAACTGAGCAGACTCTAGTAATATTTTAGATACCTGCTCATCCTTATAATTCCATGGCCCTTTACCCATGGACATGGAGGAATGTAGTGAAGCAATACGGGCATTGCGCATCAAATAAATCTTGATTCGGTTTGATACTTCACCGTCAAAATTTCGCCCGCCAAACATTCCGCCTATGATATCCATATAGGTCAGGGGAAATCCACTGTAAGCAAGGGTTAAGGAATTGACCGGTCCCCGGTCCTGGTTCATATCATAGT
This sequence comes from Chitinophaga pinensis, assembly GCA_943327275.2. GTDB lineage: Bacteria > Bacteroidota > Bacteroidia > Chitinophagales > Chitinophagaceae > Pollutibacter. The sequence continues at coordinate 2,319 of CALPWM020000061.1, read as the reverse complement.
TAAAATCATCGATTCTGTGTAGTTCACCAGCAGAAGTCAAATAAGCATTTCTAATCATGATCAGAAAGCCCTTCTTCTTTAATGCGATATTGGCCGGATCTATTTTATCGTCCGGGAGTGAATATTTTTCATATCCATACACATCTTCCTTAAAACCATCAACCTGCCATTTTTCGCATAAACTCACGTACCACTTTACTGCTTCTTCATTGTGCGTATCAAGCATATAAACAGGACTTTTAGGAAATCCGATTGTATACATTTTCGCAACTCCATTCTCCTTGAGAAAATAACCTTTCAGCAAACCCTCTTGAGAGAATGGACCGTTATGGATAAAGGCTATCCTCAAGCCAATAATAAATTGGAGCCCTTTTTTATTAAAATATTGTTTTAAACCTTGCGGATTGGGATATTTGTCTTTATCCCACATGCCAAAACTGGTAGTAGACTTAAATTTTTCATCGGTTTGCGGCCAAAAACCAGATCCTATGACCATCCATTTTAAAGGATACTGTAAATCCAAATAGTGATCTATATCACGCTTAACGGTTTCTTCCGATGTATTCCAGGCCAGTGCCCCCCAGGCCTCCCAGCCTACACCATAAAATTCATAAGCTGGCTTCATTACAGGAAAGCCGTTTTCATTTCTTGCTTTAAGAAAATTTGAATAGATCGTTTTGGTGTCTCCAAAAAAATAATAAAGCGAAGCTATTTTTGCTGTACGACGACTTCCTTGCATGATCTCATCCGCTGTATTGACGACTATTTTAGCACCTGGGTCAATATTGATAAGTCCAAACTGATTGACTGGATAAATGGCGAAATTGCTTACCATGCGTGAGGCAAAGCCGCTTGAAGAACTATAATCGTAATTAACAAAACCACTAATTTCCGTGCTATATTTTCCTTTGTTCTCAGGAAGCCTGTTCCACCAGTTGGCTACTACATCGCCCAATCCATATCCTGGACTAACTCCTGCAGTGCGTAAAGCCATGGCTATGGCTTCACCACTTGGATTCTCAATCTGAAAAAGAGCAATTTCTTTTCCAAGTTTTAACCCGAGGATTATTGTATTCGTATTTTCAAGCGTCACCTCAAAAGAGTATATGCTATCCTTTGCTCCAAGGTATTTTGTAGTCTTGGCCTGAGAAAGTTTGTCAGGATCTCCGGCCAATAAACCGGAAACAGGATGAGCCGGAACTATGTTTGTCCCATCCGCACTTTGAAAACCATATCGAAACCCGTTTTTGGTCACTACAAATTCCAACCCATGTTCATTGCGTATGACTATTTTTTCCTCACCTTCCTTAACAGTTGATATTTGCCCGTAAGTACATTGATGTATCAATATGAACAAACCAATAAAGATTAAACCTTTGAATAACTTACTTACTAGATTGAGGTATTGCATAATCTATATTATCACTAAAATTAAATTTACCCAATTTTTTTCGTTTGGCAAGTTCGAGGAATAAGCAGTTGATTGTAATATTTTCCTTGTCATCACCCAAAGTTGCATAGACTAGAATTTAATCAGTATATTTCAATCTTAAACGCATGATTGTTATATGCAACTTGTTTCCCGTTCTCTGTTCCTAAAGCGGTCGTTTCAATTTGGTGGATCATTAATGCTGAGTCAGATACCATTTTCTTCGGTATTTGCCCGTTCCAATGTATCGGATTTACTGCAAAGGATGATCAAGGCTAATGATGAGCGGGTGGATGTTTTGTTGACATCCTCGAAACTTAATTATGGCAGAGGAATAGGAAAAGAGCTTGCTTGTATAGCATCCGCATATGTAACAGCCACATCACGTTTTTTTCATAGACGTGAACTGATCGTGGTGATGGAGCAAATTTTAGACATTTTAAAGAATAGTCAGAGTGAAGATGGTACTTTAAATTTTGGAAATCTTGAATCACCTCCGGATACGGGTTTTTTATTGGAGCCCGCTACTGCGGCTGCCAGTATTTTATTGAAAGATGGTTCTGATGATGCAAAAGGGATCAATACGGCATTAAAATCCTTTATCCAGAAGGCTTCAGAGGGATTGATCACGGGTGGGGTGCATACGCCGAACCATCGTTGGGTAGTTTGTGCAGCATTAGCTAGGATCAATAAACTATATCCTGATGAGCGTATGGTCAACAGGATCCACGAATGGTTGGCTGAAGGAATTTTTATGGATGCGGATGGACATTACCCCGAGAGAAGCCAAAATTATGCTGTCGTTGAGAACAATTCATTGATCACACTGGCACGCATGCTTGGAAAAAAAGAATTGCTGGATCCTGTTCGGCGTAATTTGAGTTTAACCT
>CALPWM020000060.1 GCA_943327275.2 Chitinophaga pinensis | reverse complement strand
AGGAAAATACGGGGATTGTCTCCTTTTTCCTGGGTTGTTCTAACTGACAATTCACTTGGAATTTCAAAAATGATGTTGTGAGAGTAACCAAGGGAAAGATCCAGGATATTGGCCTGGCTGGAGGCTTTGTAACCAACACCCACCAGTTCTAGTTCTTTTTTGAACCCTGTAGTGACACCTACAACGAGATTATTGACCAAAGCCCTTGAAAGACCATGCAAGGCGCGATGCCTGATTTGGTCAGTAGGACGCTTCAACTCTACGATATTTCCATTGATTTCAAGAGAGATATCACGGTCTATGTCCTGGGTGAGTTGGCCTTTAGGACCTTTTACTGTTACAACATTACCTGCACCAACAGTAAGTGTTACACCTGCAGGAAGTTCAATAAGCTTTTTACCTATACGAGACATAATATTCTGGTTTTAAATCCCTGAGGTATTGCCTGGATGGTTTCAGTTCCGTATAGAAAACTTAGTGCGCAATCCAAACTTCCCGACAAGGAAAGATTTTAATTAATATATATAACAAAGGACCTCACCACCTACATTCTGTGACTTGGCATCTTTATCGGTCATTACACCTTTTGAAGTAGAAAGGATGGCAACACCCAATCCGTTCTTCACCCTTTTGAAGTCAACCGGCTTGGAATACTGCCTAAGACCTGGACGTGAGACACGCTCCAAAGTTTTGATGGCAGGCTCTTTGCTGATCGCATCATATTTCAAGGCGATTTTAATTACACCTTGCTTGGAATCATCCTCAAACTTGTACTTAAGGATGTACCCTTGGTTGTAGAGTATCTCAGTGATACGCTTTTTGAGATTAGAAGCTGGAATCTCAACGATTCTGTGCCCCGCCATCTGTGCATTTCTGACCCTTGTCAGGAAATCTGCAATTGGATCTGTTGTCATATTTTGTTCCTCCTTAGTCCCAGCAAAGGGATTACTTCGGTTTAAGTTATTGAGTAGTAGTTCTGTTTACGTTCGGATTACCAGCTTGCTTTTGTAACTCCAGGAATCTTTCCTGAAAGAGCCATGTCGCGGAAGGTTACCCTTGAGAGACCAAAAAATCTCATGTACCCTTTAGGACGACCTGTAATCTGGCACCTGTTCTTAAGGCGTACTTTTGAGGAGTTCTTTGGAAGCTGATCCAATGCTTGCCACTCACCTGCTGCCTTAAGGGCTGCACGCTTCTCTGCAAACTTTTCGACCATTTTCTCTCTTTTCCTTTGTCTGGCTTTTACCGATTCTTTTGCCATATGTTCTTTATTGTGTTGAACCTGGGCATTCGCCCAAATTAGATTTCAATTAATCTTTTTTCATGTTTTTAAATGGCATACCCATTTCTTTCAGCAACTCATAAGCCTCTTCATTGTTCTTGGCTGTGGTTACAAAAGTAATATCCATACCTGTGATCTTGGTAACCTTGTCAATATCAATTTCTGGAAAAATGATTTGCTCAGTAACACCAAGTGTATAATTTCCACGACCGTCGAATGCTTTTTCACTTACGCCTTTGAAATCACGAACACGTGGAAGAGAAGCAGAAATCAACCTGTCAAGAAACTCGAACATTTTAACACCGCGTAAAGTAACGCGTGCACCAATGGGCATGTTCTTTCTCAACTTAAAGTTAGAGATATCTTTTTTTGATTTGGTAGCAACAGCTTTTTGTCCTGTTACTGTGGTCAACTCATCGATTGCAATATCAATCAATTTTTTGTCGGCAACTGCACCATTGACACCTCTGTTCAAACAGATTTTGGTGATTTTAGGTACTTGCATTACTGAACTGTAACTGAACTTTTTCATCAGTGCTGGTATCACTTCTGTGTGATACTTTGTCTGTAACCTGGGTGTATACGTAGATGTGCTCATTATTTGATTACCTCCCCTGACTTTTTAGAAATTCTTACTAATTTACCATTCTCCCTGGTTCTTTTTATTTTGGTAGCCTCTTCTTTCTTGGCATCCCAGAGCATCACATTGCTGATGTGTACTGAAGCTTCCTTTTTAACCAATCCACCTTTGGTGTTTTGGGCAGAAGGCTTGGTGTGGCGCGTAACAATGTTAACACCTTCAACCAGCACGCGTGATTTCTCAGGAAACACTTCAAGAATCTTGCGTGGTTTCTTGGGATCCTTGTCGTCTCCCGCGATCACCACAACGGTGTCACCTTTTTTAATATTGAACTTGGGTTTGAATCTAGTACTCATCTTCTTTATTTTAAGCGTTGGTCACGCAGTTTATACTCAATTAAAGGACTTCTGGTGCAAGTGAAATGATTTTCATATATCCCTTATCCCTCAGTTCACGGGCAACTGGTCCGAAGATACGTGTACCCCTGGGCTCATCTGAAGCGTTGAGGATTACAACTGCATTATCATCGAAACGGATATAAGAACCGTCTTTCCTGCGAAGCTTATTCTTTGTACGAACTATAACAGCTTTGGCAACAGTTCCTTTTTTGATACCACCGGCAGGGATTGCATCCTTTACAGTAACAACGATTTTGTCACCGATCTTGGCATAATCCTGTCCACTGTTACCCAATACACGGATACAAAGAACTTCTTTGGCACCGCTGTTGTCTGCTACATTCAATCTGGATTCTTGCTGAATCATTTTATTATATTTTATCCGGCTAATGCCGTCTGGTTAAACGATTTGTCTTTTTGACTTTCGTGAAGACCTATTTGGCTTTTTCAATTATTTCTACCAGCCTCCAGCGTTTTGTTTTGCTGAGTGGCCTTGTTTCCATGATCCTAACCACATCACCTGGCTTTGCCTCATTTGTCTCATCATGTGCATGGAACTTGGTCGTCTTTTTAACGAACTTTCCATAGATAGGGTGCTTTACTTTTCTTTCAACAGCAACTGTAATGGTCTTATCCATCTTGTCACTGGTAACTGAACCCGTTTTGGTTTTGCGAAGTTTTCTGTCAACCATTTCTTTTTATTTTAGCTCCCGGCCCAAGTCCGGATTTATTTTTAAAATTTATCCTAGACTAGGCGAGTGCTCTTTTTTTCAATTCAGATTTAAGCCTCGCGATGTCCTTTCTCAGTGCCCTGATACTCATTGGATTTTCAAGAGGCGTAATTGCGTGAGCAAACTGCATTTTTTTCAAACGCAACTCATCTTCTGTTATTTTAGCCTTGATGTCTGATTCACTCAGTCCAGTGAGGCTTTTCAAAAAATCAATCTTCTTTGACATGTGTAAGTTGTTTAACTTTCTTAATCCTTATGCCGCAAAATCCCTGCGAACAATAAATTTGGTTTTGATAGGTAGTTTAGCAGCTGCCAGGTGCATGGCTTCTTGAGCCACTTCCATTGTTACTCCCTCAACTTCGAAAAGGATCCTACCTGGTTCTACAACGGCCGCCCAGAATTCAGGGTTACCTTTACCTTTACCCATCCTAACCTCTTGAGGCTTACGGGTGATTGGCTTGTCAGGGAAAATCCTGATCCAAACGTTTCCTTCTCTTTTCATTGCACGGGTCATAGCTTGACGTGCTGCTTCAATTTGCCTGTTTGTCATCCATACAGGTTCCATCGCCTTCAGTCCAAATGATCCGAATGCTAAGGTTGTACCTCTCTTGGCAACTTCCCTGATTCTTCCTTTCTGCGCCTTCCTGTGTTTCGTTCTTTTTGGTTGTAACATGTTGAAGTATTTTTATTGAATACCCTTTTAAAAATTATTATCCTCTGCGGTCTCTTCCGCCACCACCACGTCTGTCATCACGACCGCCGCCACCGCCGCGTCTGTCATCACGACCACCTGCTGGACGAGAATCCCTTCTTTCTGGACCTTCAGCTTTGGTACCACCTACAAAGTTTGGATTCAAATCACGCTTGGCTAGTACTTCACCTTTACAGATCCAAACCTTCAAGCCAATTTTGCCATAAACAGTTTGAGCGAAAACTGAAGCATAGTCAATGTCCATCCTGAAAGTATGGAGAGGAACCCTTCCTTGTTTGATTTCTTCAGAACGGGCAATCTCTGCACCACCCAAACGACCACTGGCCTTAATTTTGATTCCTTCAGCACCAAGGCGCATGGTTGAAGCAATGGCCATTTTAATAGCACGCTTAAAGTTGATGCGGTTCTCAATTTGCTTGGCAATGGTTTCACCAACAATCTGAGCATCCAATTCAGGCCTGCGGATTTCAAGAATGTTGATTTGAACATCATCCTTACCGGTAAGTTTTTTCAACTCTTCCTTGATCCTGTCAACCTCTCCACCGCCTTTACCAATGATGATACCTGGCTTGGAAGTGTGGATGGTGATGATGAGCTTATTGAGTGTTCGCTCAATAACAATTTTTGCAATACCACCCTTGTTGATACGGGCGTTGAGATAACCACGGATCCTGGTGTCTTCGATCAGCTTCTGAGCATAATCTTTCTTGCTTCCGTACCAGTTACTCTCCCATCCGCGGATGATGCCTAACCTATTGCCAATTGGATTCGTTTTTTGACCCATTATGATTCAGTTTGAAAGTTCTTAATTTTTTACGTCAACAATTACGGTAACGTGATTGCTGCGTTTGCGCATACGATAAGCCCTACCCTGAGGAGCTGGAAGCATTCTTTTGATGCTGCGTGCTCCATCAACAAAGATGGTTTTCACAACCAATGCCTCAACATTACCACCTTCATTTTTTTGTTTCCAGTTGCTCACTGCAGACATCACCAACTTGCGAAGGGGTGTTGCACTGTGCTGAGGATGATGATCAAGAATGGCTACTGCTTGTTCAACTTTCATACCACGGATATGATCCGCCAAAAGACGCATCTTTCGGGGGGATGTGGGATGATTTCTCAATTTTGCTATTGCTTCCATAATATATTTTTTCTGTTCCCGGGAATATCAGTCCGAAAACTGTTTTTTAAACTTTCTTGCTTGAGTGACCCCTGAAGTTCCTGGTGGGAGAAAATTCTCCGAGCTTATGCCCTACCATGAATTCAGTTACATATACTGGGATGAACTTGTTTCCGTTGTGAACAGCGAAAGTATGTCCAACAAAATCAGGAGTAATGGTGCTTCTGCGGCTCCATGTTTTTACCACTGCCCTTTTGGATTTTCCGTCATTCATCGCTTCAACCTTCTTCTCTAGCTTGGCCGCTACATACGGACCTTTTCTTATTGAACGAGCCATAATATTGGTTTCTTGTTATGTGTTCTTTTCTTGTGATTATTTAGCGAGCTTTTTACCATTCTTGCGTTGAAGGATCAGCTTGTCGCTACCCTTACCACGTGTCCTGGTTTTTTCACCCTTGGCGTATTTACCTGTACGGCTGCGTGGGTGACCGCCAGAAGAACGACCTTCACCACCACCCATCGGATGATCAACAGGGTTCATTGCAACACCACGTGTACGTGGGCGAATACCTTTCCAACGGTTTCTACCCGCTTTACCCATGCTTTCAAGGCTATGGTCAGAATTAGAGAGTACGCCAACAGTCGCGAAACAATTGATCAATACTTTTCTCAATTCGCCGGAAGGCATTTTCAATACTGCGTATTTTTCTTCCTTGTTGGTCAATTGGGCTGAAGTACCGGCACTGCGTGCGATCTTTCCACCTTGACCAGGCTGCATTTCAATGTTGTGAATATTGGTACCCAGGGGCATATTCTTCATCATCAAGGCATTTCCAACTTCAGGAGCAACTGCGTTACCACTGACGACAGTCATACCCACTTCCAAACCTTGAGGAGCAAGCATATAACGCTTTTCTCCATCAGCATAGTTCAGCAGTGCAATGAAGGCGGTCCTGTTAGGATCGTATTCGATAGAAGCGACCTTGGCAGGAACCTCATGTTTGTTGCGCTTGAAGTCGATGATACGGTACATTTTCTTGTTACCGCCTCCGATGTAACGCATGGAGCGATGACCTTGGGCATTCCTACCGCCGGTCTTCTTTACTGTCTCAAGAAGAGATTTCTCAGGAGTAGATGTGGTAACTTCAGCATAAGCATTGCCTATCCTCCACCTGGTTCCCGCTGTAATGGGTTTGTACTTCTTTAATGGCATGTTTTTATTTTTTTGCCTTTAGGGCTTCTTTTCAATTAAATGTTTGCGTACAGGTCAATGGTTTCACCTTCTCCAACAGTTACATAAGCTTTCTTGAAAGAAGGCTTCCTACCGCTGATCACACCTGCCTTTGTAAAACGACTTTTGCTCTTTGCAGGAGCAACTGCTGTTCTTACATCTTCAACTGTCACACCATAGAAATCTTCAACCGCTTTCTTAATCTCCAATTTGTTGGCAAATCTGGCAACTTTGAAAGAATAAACACGGTTTTTTTCTGAAAGCTGGTTTGCCTTCTCAGAAAGAATGGGCTTTACCAGAACATCAGCAAGTTTCATATCTCTTGTTTAAATTTTTAATAAATCAATTAAGCTTCAGCACCCTCTTCCATCTCTACAAACAATTTTGCTGCAGATTCAGTCAAAACGAGTACATCGGCATTCATTACATCATAGGTATTGATGTCTGAAAGAACTGCAGTAAGAACAGAAGGAATGTTCCTTGCACTTACAAATACATTTTCAATCAGATCAGGCATTACATACAATGATTTCTTGTTGCTTACATTCAGGCCTTTCAGCATGCTTGCAAATGCACTTGTCTTTGGAGCATCCAACTGGAGGTCTTCAACAACAAGAATTGCGTTGGCTTTGCTTTTGTGGCTGAGTGCGCTGATTTTAGCCAAATCCTTAACCCTGCGGTTAAGTTTGATGTCATAGCTGTGGGGTTTTGGTCCGAAGATGGTACCACCACCCTTGTACAAAGGGTTGCGGATATTACCTTTACGGGCACCACCTGTACCTTTTTGCTTGTGCAGTTTGCGGCTTGCACCTTGTACTTCGGCACGGGTCTTAACCTTGTGTGTCCCTTGACGCTGAGCAGCCAAATACTGCTTAACGGCAAGATAAATCACATGGTTGTTTGGTTCTGCACCAAATATATCTTCCGGCAGATCCACTGTCCTGCCGGTCTTGCTTCCTGATATTGATAATACGTCTACTTGCATGATCGCTGCGTTGAATTAGTTCTGAATATAAACAATGGAGCCGTTGTGTCCTGGTATGGAACCACTGATAAGAACATAATTCTTTTCAGCAAAGATCTTTACGACCTTCAAGCCCTTTACCTTAACACGATCGCCACCCATGCGGCCGGCCATACGCATTCCCTTGAATACTCTTGATGCATCGGAAGAGTTACCGATGGAACCAGGAGCACGCTGACGGTCATGCTGACCATGGGATTGCTGACCAACACCACTAAAACCATGGCGCTTTACAACACCCTGAAAACCTTTACCCTTGGTAGTACCAACCACATCAACCTTTTCGCCTTCTGCGAAAATTTCACATGTGATGGATTCACCGAGGGCCTTTTCAAGACTGTAATCCCTGAATTCTTTTACAAAACTTTTTGGAGTGGAAGAGGCCTTAGCAAAATGGCCTTTTTCTGAAGCGATAGCTCTTTTTTCAGATTTTTCACCGTAAGAGAGCTGAAGTGCGGTGTAACCGTCGCTTTCCTTTGACTTGACCTGTGTCACAACACATGGACCAGCTTCGATGACGGTGCAGGAGATCTGCTTCCCGTCGGGACCGAAGATGCTGGTCATCCCGATTTTTTTTCCGATAATTCCTTTCATTGTACTTTGTTTATACCCTTTTCGGTTAAATGGACAGTGAGGGGATACCTCGCTTCAATCCCAGTTTGCCATCGACCTTTTCCTTTTTCCCAAATCTTCAGGAGGGAAGTACCGACAGTAAACAAACCTCGAAGGGCCTGTTTATATTTCAACTCTCTTTAGAGAGACAAAATTGATTTTCAGCGCTCCTTTTTCTCATGCCAACGGCAATCAATTGGGAGATGAATAATAAAGAACTGCGGTGCCGTTTTAAGGAGCACCTGACCTCATCAGGCCTTGATTTCTACATCTACACCACTTGGAAGATCGAGCTTGCTCAATGCATCCACTGTACGTGAAGATGAAGTGTAAATATCAAGCAAACGCTTGTGTGTGCAGAGTTGGAACTGCTCACGCGCTTTCTTGTTAACGTGTGGTGATTTCAACACAGTGAAAATCCTTTTTTGTGTAGGCAAGGGAATTGGACCAGTAATTACTGCTCCAGTGCTGCGTACGGTTTTCACAATCTTCTCCGCTGACTTGTCAACCAGATTATGGTCGTATGACTGTAATTTTATCCTGATTCGCTGTGACATAGTTAAATGACCATTTTTTAAATGGGATGCAAAAGTATGGATTTGTTTTAAACTTACAAAACAAAATGGCTGATTTTTCCGCAGAAATGCACCTATTTTCAAAAATAATTAGGCCCCGTACAAAGACGGGGCCTATTATACTGATTAACAGGTAGTTGTATTTATTCTTTCGCCTTGCCCTTAACCCTCGCAATCACCTCTTCAGCGATATTGCTGGGAGCTGGGTTATAGTGGGAGAACTCCATGGTAGAAGATGCACGACCTGAGGAAAGCGAACGAAGCTGGGTAACATACCCAAACATCTCGCTCAATGGAACCTTGGCCTTGATGACCTGGGCTCCTGCCCTGCTGTCCATACCTTCAAGCATACCCCTTCTCCTGTTCAAATCTCCTGTAACGTCTCCCATGTATTGTTCTGGGGTGATTACTTCGATTTTCATAATGGGCTCAAGCAAAACCGGCTTGGCTTTGCGGGCCGCCTCACGGAAACCACCTTTGGCACAAAGTTCAAACGACATTGAGTCAGAGTCAACCTGGTGGAAGCTTCCGTCAAATATCCTGACTTTCATGCTCTCTACAGGATAGTTGGCCAATACACCAGTGGACATTGATTGCTCAAATCCTTTCTGGATGGCAGGAATAAACTCCCTTGGAATGGATCCCCCGAAGATATCATTGACAAATTGCATTGATTTTCCAGGATTCTCAGTAAGCCATTCTGCATCTGCAGGTCCGAATTCGAAAACGATATCGGCGAACTTACCACGACCACCCGTTTGCTTTTTCAAGGTCTCACGGTGCTGAACAGTGGCATGGAATGCTTCTTTGTAGGCAACCTGAGGAGCACCCTGGTTAACTTCCACTTTGAATTCCCTGCGCATACGGTCAACAATGATCTCGAGGTGCAGCTCACCCATTCCACTGAGGATGGTTTGTCCTGTTTCCTCATCAGTTCTAACACGCAACGTTGGATCTTCTTCAACAAGCTTGGCAATGGCCATGCCCATTTTATCAACATCAGCCTGCGCCTTGGGCTCAACAGCTACAGAGATAACCGGTTCTGGAATGAACATATTCTCCAAAACGATTGGATGATCTTCATCACAAAGGGTATCACCGGTTTTGATTTCTTTGAAACCTACGGCTGCACCAATATCTCCAGCTTCAATGAAGTCAATCGGATTTTGCTTGTTGGCAAACATTTTCATGATACGGCTAATACGCTCTTTCTTCCCACTTCTCACATTCAGCACATAAGAACCAGCATCAAGATGGCCTGAATAAACCCTGAAGAAGGCGAGCCTTCCTACAAATGGATCGGTCATGATTTTGAACGCAAGGGCTGCAAAAGGCTCAGAAGCCTCAGGCTTGCGGCTAACGGTTTCTCCACTGTCAGGATTGATACCTTCAACAGCATCAATGTCAACAGGTGAAGGGAGGTAACGGCAAACTGCATCCAGTGCTGTTTGTACACCTTTGTTCTTGAAAGATGAACCACACATCATAGGAACGATGCTGAGGTCGATGGCCGCCTTGCGGATGGCTTCATGCACCTCATCTTCTGAGATAGTGGTTGGATCATCAAAGAATTTCTCCAGTAATTTATCGTCATATTCAGCAACCGCTTCGATGAGGTTCTGCCTCCATTCGTTGGCTTCTTCCACCATGTCTGCAGGAACTGGAATCTCATCGAAGGTCATTCCTTCTGTTTCCATGTGCCAAATGATACCCTTCATCTTGATCAAGTCAACCACACCGGTAAAATTGTCTTCAGCACCAATGGGAAGCTGCAAAGGCACTGCTTTAGCGCCCAGCATTTCTTTCACCTGGCGAACCACCATGAGGAAGTCTGCACCGCTGCGGTCCATTTTATTGACAAATCCAATACGGGGAACCTTGTAACGGTTGGCCTGGCGCCAAACTGTTTCTGATTGGGGCTCAACGCCATCCACTGCAGAAAACAGGGCAATCAAACCATCCAATACGCGCATGGAACGCTCTACCTCAACTGTAAAGTCAACGTGACCCGGAGTATCAATGATGTTGAAATAATACTTTTGTGTGTCAGGCGTTGCCTTTCCCAATACAGTTGGGAAGTTCCACTGACAGCTCACAGCTGCAGAAGTAATGGTGATACCACGCTCTTTTTCCTGCTCCATCCAGTCGGTGGTGGCAGCACCATCGTGCACCTCACCAATCTTGTGGATCATTCCTGTGTAGCGCAGGATACGCTCTGTTGTTGTGGTTTT
>CALPWM020000059.1 GCA_943327275.2 Chitinophaga pinensis | reverse complement strand
TGGTTGCTGCGTTATCACCGGGTTGCCTGTCAAGGATAGACGGGCAGAAGACGACTGTGTCGTACCACAACTGTTGCTCACTCTCACCGCATACAACCCTTGATCCGCTACCGCAATGTTCTGCAGCAACAATTGCTGGCTCAAACCATTGCTCGCAACAATATTACCATCCTTGTACCACTGGTAACTCAATGGCAACTGCGCAGCGTTTGCAACAACTACCGTGTTCGTGAAACTTCCTCCAGCACACGCAAATCCAGCAATCGGCTGGGTAGTAATCTCAGGAACCGCAGTAGTAGACAACTTGAACAAATCCAAGGAACTAGCTCCACAACTGTTGCTCGCAAGTAGACTGTAGGAACCTTCATTTGTTTTATTGACATTCAACAAAGTCAGGTTATTCGTTTTTGCCGTGGCATCTGAAAGATTTATCCCGTTCAACATCCACTGGTAGGTAGTATTGATATCTGCGCCAATAAGATAGGAACTGATATCGGCGCCAAGGTTGTTGCCAACACAAATCTTCTTGTCAACGATCTTAGCATTTAGGCTTACCTTTTCTTTAACTACAATTTGAAATGTATTGCTTGTAGTGCTGAGATTACAACCATTAGTGACTATTGCCCTGTAAGTGCCTGCATCAGAGGCCGCAATCGTATTGAATGAAAGTTGTGAAGCAACTTCTTTTGACAAAAGATTGCCGTTTTTATACCAACTGTAAAGCAATTGATTATCATCAGAACTGGCTACCAGTGTTACTGTATTTTGTCCCCCAGCACAGGTATTAACGGCAGAAGGCTGTTGAGATATGGTTGGTGCAGTGGCGACAACGGTCAATTTACCAGCCGAAGAAGTATTCAGACCACAAGTATTGGTTGATTGAAGACTATAAAAAGCAGCATCTGTAATTTGTATATTTGACAAGCTCAACTGCTCATTGGTTACAACACCAGTACCGGTGTAACCAACACCATTTTTAAGCCACTGATAACCAAAAGGAGATCCTGAATTAATCGACTGCAACTTAGCGATAAATGTGGCAGAGCCATTTATGCATGCATTAACAGCAGAGGGCGATTGAATGAATTGAGGAATGTCAATTACATTAAGGTTTACCTTGCCAGTTGACGTACCGCAAGTATTGGTAACTTTTATAGCAATCTCACCTGCGTTTGATTTTTTGATTGACGCAAAATTAATCTGCAAGGCCTCCTGACCTGTCAGCGCAACCCCATTTTGTTCCCAACTTATGGTATAACTACTATTGGTCAAGGTTGATACTGAAGCATTCAATTGCAGTCCTGTGTTGACGCAAATACCTGATTCCAGAGATGGAATCGAGTTAATGGCATTAACAGTAGGCATAGATTCTGCTATAACCAAAATTGAATTGCTTTCAACAGTACCAATCTCATTGGAAAGTCTGACAAAATAATTTCCTACATCGTTGTTAGAGAATGCGGCAATATTAAGGATTGGCCCAGTACCACTCGGAATTGGCAAGGGAGTGGCATTAAGATCTTTTCGGTAATACCATTGATAAAGGGGTGTGCTGTTGTCATTAGAAATGCCTCCAACCTTCAATTGCAATGACTTACCCAAACAAACACTGGTGGCGATTGGCTGTAAAGTAATAGAAGGAACATCATTGACTTTAACCAAAGTGGTATTGCTCCTGGTTGAGCCACAGACATTGTTTACCGTAACATAATACCTCCCAGAATCAGAAACCAACGCACTGGTAATAGAATTAAATGTAGGACTATTGGTGCCGACAACAGTCGTTGATGGCAGCTTGTACCAATAATAGTTTACAGGCATTTCTGTACCATTTGCGTCTATGGCACCGGCATTGATATTGAGTACAATGGGTTCACCCTTTTTATAGGTAACAACGGATGGCAAATCTTTATTGATTACAGGAACTCCATCAATCTTGATCCTGCTATCTTGGCTTCCAAGCAGATATCCCGTTGCACTGCATCCGCCTGCTGAGGCGGTAAGTGTAACATTATAAATTCCTGTGTTTACGAAACTGTGCACTACATTTTGGCTGGTATAAGATTTACCATCAGAAAACCTCCAGAGATAGGTGGCCCCTGCAACTGCTGGCGTTGTATTGGTAAATGTATATTCTGCTGCGGTGATACAAGAAGTGAGTGATTTACCGCCCACATTGAAGCTGACATCGGGGCGCTCCTGATAAGAAATATTTACTGGCTCAGATTGTGCAGAAAGGCCACATCCAGAATTCATTACTTTAAGATAGTAGCTTCCAGCATTGGAAGCACTCATGGAAACAATTGAATAGGTATTGGAGTTATTGTTCGATATGGGTTGGCCATTAAAATACCATTGATAACTCAAGGAAGTCGCTCCCCCGTTATTGATGGTTGCAGAAAGCAAATATCCATCTCCTTCACACACTACTTTTCCTACAGGCTGAGCAGAAATACGAGGATCTGCAGCAATGACTACATTTCTTGTGTTAGAACTTGTACAACCAAAATCATTGATACCAGTCAGCTTCACTGTTTGATTACCCGATACAGTATAGGTATGAGAGGCTGTAAGTATTGATGTAATGTCCTTTACGCCATCCCCAAAATCCCAGGTGTACCGAATTCCGCCAGTGGTATTGGTTGAAGTATTGTTAAAAGTGAAAATATTTCCAGCAAGACATTGATTGGTCTGACTGCTGACATTGAAGTCAATATTTGGGGTTGGATTGATGGTAACAGGAATACTAACTGCATTGGCTACTGTTCCACAACTATTTGTAATGTCAACCGTATAGGTTCCGCCATCGGCAGATGTTACAATTTTTTGAAAGTCAGAAGAACTTGGATTTCCTGATTGGTTTGTCTGAACAACTTTAGTATTCAGCTTCCACACGTATGTTTCATAACCATTGGAATTGGTTGCAACATTCAATTTCATTGGTGAACGCTCACAAAATGTTGTCAAGGGAGGCATAGAGTATTTGGAAACACTAGGCAAGGCTAATTCATTGTAAACAATAATTCCTTGGCCATTATTCAATTGCGTGCTACCGCAAGCATTCGTCATGGTTGCAAAATACGTGGCATTTTTGCCTACAGAAGCAATCCCAATGCTCGGCAAATTATTTGAACTAGTAATGCTGCCAACATCTGTTGTCCAGGCGATATTGGGCTGCACAGCATTATCTGCATACACGTTTAATGCAAGTGTTCTGGTCTGTGAAATTGCAGAACAAATCGACAATTCACTTGAAGGCGTCAAAATAGTATACTTAGGCTTAGAAACAACAGTAACTGCAGCAATATTGCTTGATACAGATCCGCATTCATTTCTGGCTTGAAGACGATAACTCCCATGATTTTCGTTTGCAATATTGGAAAGGGTCAAGTTAGCGCTTGTAGCAGTAAGTGCATTGCCATTAAAGGTCCAACTGTACTGGATAGGTGAACTGGTACCAGTCTTATTTTGCGCGAGTCCTGACAAATTGAGGGTTGTACCTTCACACAGGGTAGCAGATTCTGGCTGTGTGACAATTAATGGCTTATCATGAACATTAAAAGTAATGACATTACTGATTGCAACACCGCAGGCATTTGACACTGCTAACTTATATACCCCTGCATCAGTAGAAGTGCTTGAAGCAATGGTCAGTGCATTACTGCTCTGAACACCCTTGCTTATATCATCTTTATACCATGTATAACTCAATGCAGCCCCATTTGAATTTTCAGTAACAGTAAAGTTGATAGGTGAACCCTGGCAAACGGCTGGATTCCCAGTAGTTGTATTATTGGGTATGGATGTAGAGATAATTACTGTTGGCTTATCCGCCAAGGTAAGAGCAAAACTTCCCCCGTTGATCTTTCCACATTTGTTTTCAACTGATACCGTATAGGTTTTTGCATCAGTTTTAGACACATTTGCGAAACTGAGGGTAGATGAAGTAGCGCCTGCAATAATAACTCCAGTACTTGCACTCCATTCATATTTAAGGGGGCCACCACCGTTCGTGTTAGCAACAATGTTAGCAGAAGCTGGCTGACCCAAACAGGAGCTGATATTGGCAGGCGGAGTAACAACTGTAGGAGATGAACCAACAGTCAACACTGCATTGCTGCTCGTAATTGAATACCCACAATTGTTGGATAATTTTACATTGTAACGTGCAGCATCTGAAACAGACAAAGATGAAATTGAATAACTTGAACCAGTAGCACCCGCTATCGCAACATCATTCTTAAACCATTGAAGCAATTGGGCACCAGTCGAAAGAACCTCAATAC
Organism: Chitinophaga pinensis; assembly: GCA_943327275.2. GTDB lineage: Bacteria > Bacteroidota > Bacteroidia > Chitinophagales > Chitinophagaceae > Pollutibacter. Next base: position 6,213 of record CALPWM020000059.1, on the reverse strand, counting down.
TGAAAACACTGCCAACACAGAGATCAGAAACTGCAGCAGGTTGTGTTTTAATTACAGGCAACTCCAAAACATTCACATTAAATGGCGCTCCACTCACAGGACTGCAACCGTTGTTGACAGATAAAAAATAACGTCCTGATCTGTTTGATTGAATATTGGAGATACGCAACTGAGATGATTGCTGATCAGGCAATATACCACCTTCAAAATACCACTGATACGTTGCCGGAACGCCACCCAAATTGGTCAGCGTGGGCGATACATTCAACGTGGCATTCAAACAAACATTTTGATCCGCAACAGCTGCAATTGATGGAGCTTGGATCAACTGTACATCCTTATCCAAACTGAGTGATGTTGAAGTTGTCGTTCCACAACCATTGGTCACTGCCAAAGCATAAACTCCAACATTTGAAGACTGAAAATTGGGGACCGACAGTGTTGATGCATTACCATTCGGAATGGCTATACCTTTCAAGGACCATGAATATGTAAGAGTGTTATCGCCATTCCCATTAACGCTAGCCACCAATGTTGCAGTGTTGCCGGCACATACATTGGCAGGCGATGCAATGCTGCTGATAGTAGGCTTAGCATTAACAACCATCACAGCAGCAGCACTGATGGTATTACCACATCCATTAGAAGCAATAAAAGTATAAGATCCTGCATCTGTTTTCGCGGAAGTAGACAATGTAAATGTCTTGGTAACATTTCCAACATCAACACCATCCTTCTGCCATTTAAACGAAGTAGCGCCGGCAACATCTGCTGAAAGAGTTATGGCGCCACCAACACAAACTGTTGATCCAACTGGCTGTAATGTAATAATTGGCTTTGGAGAAACATTTATCTGCAAATTAGAACTGGTAGTTGGTCCGCAACCATTGGTCACTTCGACAGCATAGATACCAGCATCAGTTGTTTGTAATGCAGAAAGATTAAGCGTGGCATTTGTAGCACCGGGAATCAGTGATCCTGCTCTTTTCCACTGATAACTGAGTGTTCCGCCAGCATTTGTGTTTGCAATTACTTGAGTGCTGTAATTTTCACCAACACAGATATTCACAGGACTGGTAAATACACTTGTGATTACAGGTAGCCCTGAGAGGGTCAATTGTATAGGATTTGATGTAGTCAGGGTTCCACAGGCATTGCCAACCTTTACCGTGTAAGAAGCAGCATCCCCTGCAGAGAAACTACTAATTGTATACTGATTCGTGGATGCGCCAGTGATCGCGACGCCATTTTTAAACCAAGAATAGGTAAGCGTTGATAAGTCAGGAGAACTGGCATTGACTTGCATCACAAAACTTGTACCCACACAAACTGCACTGCTATTGGTAACCGAATTAATGACTGGACATGTCTGTGCAATCAATAGATTGGACAATAGCAACAGCAGTCCGGTGAAAGCAAATCGAATTTTTCTTAAAAACTTCATGAATGGTCGATTATAATGTCTGTAAAAAATTGTTTATTTAAAACAACTCATATGTCTTTTGGCGAGGGTATTGTTCTCTGTTGGTCTTGAGAAGAGCAATTGAATTCCTATTTCAAATGCATTAGACTGTTGCACATAAGAAATATTGGGAGCAATAGGAACATTGTAAGTGAACGATGCCCTGACGAGATTCATGTTGAGGTTCACAAATGGTGAAAAACTGTTGTTGAGTACATAGATACCCCCAACATCAAAACCAATAAATCTGGCATAATCTGGCATAAACTGAACGGCTCCAATGATAGACGTTGCGCCTTGTTTTAAGGAAGATGAATGCAGTCCGCCCAAGAAAACCTGACTGTATTCAGAGAGGTAACGAGAGTAACCAAGATGGTAATTATAGGTCAATCCATCCCTGCTGGCCAATTTTGCTCTGTCACTGCTGATTTGGTTAACATTATACATTGAAAACCCGGCAGTGAAGGCCTCATTCTCGCCAATTGCACTGTACAAAACGCCAGCATTCAAATCAAAAAAATTGGTGTTGATCACTTGAATGGGCTCGTTGTTGGGTAAGTTGGGCGTATACCCAATGATGTCAAATTGATTGGGGAAAAGCAATTGAGTGTAATCAACCCTTTTAGAGTTATACCTGCCCTGAAATCCAATTCCGAGGGTCTGGGTACCCGCATAATCCAAACCCTTGGAATATGACATGGTAGCAGATAAGGCATTATGAGAATAGGAACTTAGGGTTTTATGAGAATACGCATTGATACCAAAGCCCATGATATCATTTTCAGGTATAAAATCCAAGTAGGGCCTCATCTGAAAAGATGCATTCGTAAAAGTAGAGGTCACCAACTTGGAATAGGATTGAGTCCTATAAAGGGCATTCACCTTGATATCTTCATCAAAATAGCCAGCAAAAGACGGATTGACATTCAGTTGGTTCTGAGAAAACTGAGTAAAAACAGGCAATTGCCCCCTCACTTCGGTAAACTGGAAAATGGATGTAAATAAACAAAAATAAATTACCCCACGAACTTGGTGTTTGAGGAACTTAGGCATAAATAGTAGGATATTGGTTTTCTAATCGGGCAAATTAAGGAAAAAACCAACCAAAATGACCTTACTCAAAAAATACCTTGACAGTTTGATAATACTGCCTTTTTTCATGGTGATGCTGACCACTGCCAGAAAATTCACCCAGTCCAAATAATGGGGCCGCATACCCTTTGTTAACGGCTATCTCCAAATAACCAGCTTCATTGAAAAATGCCAGTTTCTCCCCTTCGGGCACATCAGCATAATGGTCGCTTATTTTTTCAATGAAGGCATCCCTCAACAGCACGATTTTGAAAGGCCTGCCTCGCCTGCTGGCCTCAAACTCTTCCTGGGTTATATTTACAATCACATTCAAAAACCTGTCGATCATAAGTATTTGACCTTCAATGTATTGATCAGAGGAAAATGGCTTCATGAGGTGCTTTTCCTGAATCGCAACGGAAGAAGTACCCAGCTTTTCAAGCTTAACTCCGCTAAGCAGCCCTGAAAATGCCTCTACCAGCAAAGAAGTGAAATTTCGGATATTTTTTTTGAACCCAGGAGGGAATGGGATGGCTACTACTTCATCGGGAACCCTTCCCAATATCATGGTTATCAATCCATTGTCAGGTATTCCCAGGATTTGCCCATTGTGCCGGACCAGCAACAGATGATTTACGTTGCTGTCAAAAGCATTCACCAAAACCAGGTGAAATGACTCTGGAGGAAAGGCTGAAAAAATATTGCGACAGACATAGGCCGCCTGCATAAAATTATAGGGGATGATATCATGCGTGATATCAATTATCTGAAAACCTTCATTCAATTTCAATATCTCACCCTTCACCCCTCCAACCAAATGGTCAGATGATCCGAAATCGCTGGTGAAAGTGAGGATGGGCATATTGGTGTGGTATTTACAAATATACAAACAGTCAGCGAGGGCCCAACAGTTCTACTGCTTCAATCATATCGAATTTGATCAATTCCCAAAACTTTGATTTTATGCAAATAGGATCCAAATCATCATCGGCTGAAGAGATATTGAGTATGGCCTCAAAAATCTCATTCTCATGATAACCAAAAGGAGAACGATTTTTATACAAAGAAATCATCTCTCTAAGATTGAAATGCTCCAAGAGTTCGTGTAAATCCCAAAAATCCTTTTTTCTGCTGACCTGCACAATGGTTTCCAATTTCATGGCAATGATATCTCTGAAATCGGCCAACCTAATTTTTTTTATGAGAGTAGGCTCAAATACAAATTTGTCTGTATAATAAATATCAAGTTTCACAGCTTCCGCTTCAGAATTACCCACAAAATATGGCCTTCCCAAAGACACATCGCGAACCAAACTTTCTTGGAAATATGCAAAGTGTTTTTTTAACATGCGATCAATCGCATCAAAATCAATAGATCCATAATCTGCGTCGGTAAACAAATCAATGTCTGTTGATATCCTATGCCCCAGCTGTAAGCTGAGAGAAGTTCCACCAACTAGACGAAATCGCTCTAGTTCTGGCCTATCCATCAGAAACTCAAGGACATCTTGCAGAACAGGTGAAACAGTATGAAAATGAAGTTTCATTAAATTATAATGTTTACAATTGAAAATGATGGACTAATTCTAAAGCTGAATATTGTAAAACCTTTGTAATTCCATTTTCTCTATCTCGTTTCCTCTTTCCCTTACTCTTTTTAGTATAGATTCTCTACTTTTTTGCCAGTTGATTTTCTCAAGGTCTGTGTCCCAAAACAACACTGGGCGAATTTTAGAAAGATCCGGTTTCTCAGTAGGACTGTTTTGGGAAATTGCTCTCATTTCATAGAGTGCTTGAAGACACATCAAAAAACCCTCTTCCCAGCTTAAGGCAGATTCAATTTTCAGGGCCAAGGATGGATTCATTTTTCGCTTACCCAACATGATTGCGCCCAAGGTTTGAGGATATTCACCTAAACTAAGCGCAAAAGAGCCTTTTTTGAGCCCCCTCTTGCGGAGTTCATGATCAAGAAAAAAACCAGGATGCAATCCCCGAAGAATGGGCAATTTGGAAAACATACTGCAAAATAAACAATTTTGTTTACATAAAAACGCTTATTTCACTAATTTCCCATTTTTAAAGAAAAACCTCCTGACCAATTTGTCGGCCAAGGATGGGAAGAATTTGTTTAAGAAAATGGTCTGTTTACCCTGAAAAGTCATCACAACAGTTCGTTTTCGCTTTTCAATGGCCGCTATGATGATGTTGGCACAGGTTGATGCATCCATCAATTCATTTTCATTCAAAGGGGATTCTCCCTGGGCTTCTCCATGTTTGTTCAAAGCAACGTTCCTGATGTTTGAAGCTGTAAATCCGGGACTCACCCACATGACATGAACCCCTTTTTCAACCACCTCTGTTTTGAGTGCTTCGAGCCAGCCTTGCAAGGCGAATTTGGATGCAGAATATCCGCTTCTACCAGGCAAGCCTCTGTATCCTGCAATGGAGGACACCCCCACCACTACTCCCCTTGACTTGATCAGGTGCGGCAATGCAAAGGTTGTACAATACATGGCACCATAAAAATTGACTTCCATTACCCTCTTAATCACGGGAATAATACCTTTCCCACCATCTTCCATCAAACCCCGCATCGAGATTCCTGCATTGTTGATCAAAATATCTATGCTTCCAAACATTTTCACAGCATGATCCACCAAAAGTTCACAGTCTTTTTCTACAGATACATCTGCATTGAGTACACAAATTTTTCCGATTGGGGCTTCGGCCTCCAAACCAAGAATTTTTTGCTGGTTTCGCCCACAGGTAACCACGTTGGCTCCCAAATTCAAAAAATTAAGGACCAAGGCCCGTCCTATGCCGTCCGTTCCACCTGTAACAACAACTGTTTTATTCGTGAATTGGCTCATACTGCAAATCTACTCATAAAATCAAATAACCATTGTATTCTGTACAATCAGCCATGCTGGCTTAACGCAAAGGCATGTGATTAAAAGGAAAAAGCCACCTTTCAAGGTGGCTTTTTAGAGTGAACCCGCTGGGACTCGAACCCAGGGCCCATACATTAAAAGTGTATTGCTCTACCAACTGAGCTACGAGTTCATTCCACTCCGTAATTGGGAGTGCAAAAATAATGGGTTTTTACATTCCATCAAAAAGAATTTGCAGTCAAATTCATTTTTATTTAAAATCACATTCATTTGTGAGCTAATGGGTGAGGAAAAGATAGGGGACGAATGCTGGATTAAAATATTTCCTGTCTGCCTCACGCATATAAGGAGGGATATGGTCGCCAACAAACAAAATGTCGTCCCAATCTGCAGGTTTAACTGCATCTATAAAATACAAAAGCTCAATCGCTACTTTTTTCATTTGATTTTTGGCTTCAGTAGAAATTGGCATTGACGAAATTTCGCCGTATATCCCTCCTGGCAAAATCCCAATGTTTTGGGTAAATGGCAAATGGGTATTTACAGTCAACAAGTATACAAATTTTCTTTTGCTTTGCTTGGTTTGCTGAACCATAAAATCAAACATCTGTTCATCCTTGATTGATGGAAAAGGAGTGCCCGCATCCAATTGATTGTCAGTAACAATATTTGCAGACACTATATCATCCCTGAAAAAAATATGATCCATTCCAATATTGTACCACCACTTCCCTCGTGCAAACATTTTCCCAGTAAATGAATGAAAACCATAGGTTTCATATCCGGCTT
>CALPWM020000058.1 GCA_943327275.2 Chitinophaga pinensis | reverse complement strand
CTTTCTGCACCGGACTTGAAACAGATTGCTACCATTGTGGCTGCATTCGTTTACAATACTGCACAAAGGGACGCCAAGTTGCCCCGCAAAGAATAGCCCACCTTTGTTTTAAGTTTTTTAATTATTTTCATCCCCGTTACCCACCGTTTCGGGGATGAATCATTTAAACAGGATTCCAATGAAAAAATTATTGATTGTCTGTATCGTGTCAGCATTTTTATTTTCTTGCCAACAGGGAAAACAGCCTGTTGTTGATACGAAGGATTATTTTGCCCATCAGGATTCCGGCATGCAATCCGGCAATGTGAAATTTGTTGAGGTTGAAAGCTTTGGAAAGAAATTCAAGGTATGGACCAAGCGGTTTGGCAACAATCCTAAAACCAGGATCCTTTTGTTGAATGGTGGACCCGGTGCTACACACGAATATTTTGAGTGTTTTGAAAACTTCCTTCCGCAGGAAGGCATTGAGTTCATCTACTATGATCAACTGGGTTGTGGTTTGTCTGACAACCCCAATGATACTGCCTATTGGGATCTGCCAAGGTTTGTCGAGGAGGTAGAGCAAGTGCGCAAGGCATTGGGTCTCAACAAGGATAACTTCTATTTGCTGGGTCATTCCTGGGGTGGCATCCTGGCCATGCAGTATGCATTGAAATACCAGGATCAAATGAAAGCACTGGTGATCTCCAACATGATGTCCAGCTGTCCTGACTATGGAAAATATGCGGATGAAGTCTTGTCAAAACAATTTGATAAGCCTGTGCTGGATACCCTGATGGCCATGGAAGCCAGGAATGATTTTGCCAACCCCAATTACATGGGATTGCTGATCCCTAATTTTTACGAGAAACATATTTTAAGACTTCCTTCCGCCCAATGGCCAGAGCCGGTAAATCGTTCCTTCGCCAAAATGAACCAATCCCTTTATGTGACCATGCAAGGCCCCAGCGAGTTTGGTATTGCAGGTCGATTGAGCAACTGGGATGTTAGCAAGGAGTTGAAAAACATCAAGCTCCCCACCCTGGTGGTTGGCGCAAAGCACGACACCATGGACCCAGAGCACATGAAATGGATGGCTTCACAATTTAAAAATGGCACATACTTGTATTGTGAAAACGGAAGCCATATGTCCATGTATGACGATCAGCAGACCTATTTCAAGGGTTTGATTGGGTTTGTTCATGCTGTGGAAGGACAGAACTGATCTCTTGCTTATATTGTGTACTAAATCGTACACCATGCGACGCTTATTTTTATTGTTCCTTTCCTGTTTTTTAGTTGTCAACACGATCATTGCCCAGGAGTCAACATTTCTAGAGGTTCCAGGAAGGGGAAAGCTCACTGCCATCAATCCAACGGGTATATCCGTACTACCCAGCGGCAGGTATGTTTCCCCCGCAGGTAAGGTCAGCATGATTACGCACGATCCATTTGGATTGACTATTTCTCCAGACGGCAGCAAGGCCGTTTCATTGCATAATGGTGTGTTCACCATTTTTTACCTGGACAAGGATTCAATGGTCAGGGTTCCGGATTACAACAAAACCATTCCAAGCCCATTCACAAAGGGATCCTTGCTTGGTGCTTCTTTTCACAAAGACAACAAAACCGTTTTTTTGAGTGGTGGCGACAATGGTACCATCATTGCCTTTGACTGCATCAGCCTCAAGGTGGTGGATAGTTTTGCATTGGATGGGAAAGTTGGAGATCTCATTTTTCAGGACAGTTTTACATCTGACCTTATCTATAATGCAGCTGGAAATGAGCTGTTGGTGTTGGATCAGGCCAATTATCGTTTGGTCAGGATTGATTGCGCAACAAAACGAATCAAGGCTTCCATTCCAGTAGGGCGTCTTCCTTTTGGTTTGGCATTGAGTCCGGACAATCAAACTGCAGTAGTGGCCAATGTGGGGATGTATGCGTATCCGATGATTGAGGGCATTACTAAAGAAAATTATGACAGCATGCTGATCTCAAGGCATCCATACGCACACAATTCAAAGGAGTCCATCAATGGAACTGTTGTAGAAGGTAGAAAGATTCCTGGCGTTGGAGATCCCAATGCCCCTGAATCGATGAGTGTTTTCACCATTGATCTGCAAACCAATTCGGTGACATCCAAATTGAAGACCGGATACCTGATTGGTCAGATGTTGGAGGATGCAGAAGTGATAGGAGGATCCAGTCCCAACAGCATTGCCATCAATGGACAATATGCTTATGTAACGAATGCCACCAACGACAATATTGCCGTCATCGATTACAGAAAAGGTACAATTGTTCGTCACATACAAATCAAAGTTGATCCAGTACTTGACAAATACCGGGGGTTGCTTCCTTTTGGCATCACAATTTCCAATGACGGATCAAAGCTTTATGTTGCCTTACTTGGATTCAATGCTGTTGCGGTTGTGGATACCAAAACCGACGCCACTCTGGGACTGATCCCAACTGGCTGGGGTCCCACAAGGGTTAAGCTTTCGCCTGATGAAAAGGAAATATACATCATCAGTTGCCGCGGACTTGGTGCCGGTCCCAATGGTGGTAAAAACTTCAAGGCACCTGTGCAGGGTACTTTTGTTGGAGACATACAACTCGCGAGTTTTCAGCGGGTGCCCATGCCAGATCATCAACAATTGCTTTCATACACCAGCAACGTAATTGCCTATACTTATGAAAAAGTAAATCCCATCAAGGATGATAATCCAATGCCAAACTACCCCGGAGAAAAGATCTCTCCGATCAAACATATCGTATACATTACCAAAGAGAATCGAACCTACGATGAGGTGTTGGGTCAGCTGAAAACGGGAAATGGTGACTCAAGCATCGCCCGATTTGGGCTTGGTGTGGATGTGCGTGTAAAGCGGAAGGCTGACAAAGATGGTCCAACAGAAAGCCTTGTATTTACCAATGCGAACATAACACCCAATCACCACAAGGTTTCAACGCAGTTTGCCTATTCAGATAATTTTTATTGTGACAGTGATGCATCCATTCATGGACATCATTGGATGATGGGAGTAATTCCCAATGAGTGGGTTGAAGTCAATTCCAATACCAGCAAGACGGAAAAGTTTTTTTCACCAGCACCAGGAAGAAGATTCCCCGGTTCAACGGGAAGCATGGATCCTGAAGATTTTGCTGAAACAGGAGGACTCTGGGAAGCTTTGGAAAGGAAAGGGGTTTCGTTTTATAATTTTGGTGAAGCCAACGAAACGGCTCATGTCCGTGAGCAATGGTATGATACAGCGACAGGAGCTTCACACGGGGTGATGGTGCCCATGCAGGACGCATTGTTCAGCAGGACCAGTCACAATTATGCAGGCTACAATACCAATATTCCTGATCAGTTCAGGATGAACCAATTCGAGCATGAGTTCACCAAAATGTGGCTGAAGGGAAAAGAGAAAATGCCCTCATTGGTTACTGTTCAGATTCCCAATGATCACACGGCCTCTCCAAGACCGCAGGATGGTTATCCCTATACGCATAGTTATGTAGCAGACAATGATCTTGCAGTAGGAAGGATCTTGCATTTTCTTTCCAGAACACCTTATTGGAAGGACATGCTCGTAGTGATTACTGAAGATGATCCGCAGGGCGGAGTAGACCATGTTGATGCACATCGAAGTATTCTCATGCTGGCCGGCCCTTATGTCAAGCGCAATCATGTATCACATACCCATGCCAATTTCGGTTCAATCCTCAAGATGATTTATAATATCCTGGCTGTTCCATATGTTAACCAATATGATGTAACGGCTTCATCGTTGCGGGATTTTTTCACCAGCAAGCCTGACTTAACGCCATATTCACTGGAGTTTCCGGATAAGCGCGTTTTTGATGCATCCAAAGCCATGAAACGCTACAAGCGGGACATTGATTGGAGAAAAGTAATCCAGGGTCCAGACATGGACGATGAAGATGATCAACGTGAAAAGCATTATAAAAAAGAAAACGAGTAGATTCATGAATAGCAAGACCTCAATTGTTGCATTGTTGATTTTTTGCCAGTTTGCAATACCTGTTTTTTCACAGGATGAAACGGATACCATTGCTTCAATGGATGAGGTGACAGTGACTGCAACCAGGCGCTCAGCACAGTCATCAAGATTGCCCTATTCCATCACAATCCTTTCGCGAGAGGAGGCATCCAGGCAGTTGTCCCGTACAGTTCCAGAATCTCTCACAGGCATACCCGGCGTATTTATACAAAAAACCAACCATGCCGGCGGTTCTCCTTTTTTGCGCGGATTGACAGGTAATCAGTCACTGATTTTAGTTGATGGTATACGCCTGAACAATTCAATATTCCGTTATGGCCCCAACCAATACATGACACTTGTAGATCCCTTCATAGTAGAAAAAGTTGAAGTCATAAAAGGCACTGGATCCGTACAATACGGAAGTGATGCAATGACGGGGGTTATCAATATCCAGACCACCGCATTAAAGTTCTTGGAAAAACCTCAATGGAATGAAAAGGCTTCATTGCGCCTGACTGAATCAGGCATGGAATTTTCCTTCAGGCCAGAACTGAAATACGAAGGCAGGAAATTTGCTTTTATGCTTGGCGCAAGCAGTAAGAAGTTTGGTGATTTGAAAGGGGGAGACAGTACTGGTTTTCAAATGCCATCTTCTTATGCAGAAAAATCTTTTGACTTCAAATGGATGAATGACCTCGGAAGAGGATGGCAATTGACTGGAGCATATCAGTGGCTTCAGCAAACGGGTGTGCCCGTATACCACAGATACGTTTTGGAAAATTTTGCACTCAATACTTCAGATCCAATTGGCAGGCGCATGGGTTATCTGCAATTGAAAAAAACATTCAAATCAAATCATTTTAAATCGTTGGATTTTTTTGTTGCGAACCAATACATTGCTGAATCAAGGTTCTCAAGGAGAAAAAACAGTGCAGTTACCCGTTTTGAAAGTGACAGAATCTCGACAACTTCTGCTGGCGTTGATTTATCCCAGCATTTTAATGCCTATTGGAATGCAAACACTGGTATCGAGCTCTATACAGATAGGGTGAAGAGTGAAAGAAATGAGAACAATGCTTCAACCGGTGTTTCTACCACATTGCGTGGACTTTATCCTGATGGGGCGCGCTACGCAAACATTGCGGCGTATACATTGCACCATTTTCAGTTGAATAAATTGCAATTGGAGGCCGGTATGCGCTACAACCGTTACATTGCAACAATCATTGAGACTACCCTGGGAAAAGTAACCCTCAAGCCGCAAGCACTTGTTTTTCAGGGAGGCGCCAATTATCAATTGCTCAAGGCTGTTTATCTGTATGCCAATATCAGCGATGGTTTCAGGGCTCCCAATATTGATGATTTGGGTACCCTGGGTATTGTAGATTTTCGTTACGAAGTCCCCGCCTATTCACTCAAGCCAGAACGATCAGTCAACAATGAACTGGGAGTGAAATATCTCCGGAGCAAATTGAGCGGATCCCTTTCCGTCTTTCGAACTACACTCTATAACCTGATTTCAAGGATCAAAACTGCTGATCGGATCAATGGATATGATGTGTATATCAAGGAGAATGTGGACAAGGGATTCATTCGCGGATGGGAAGCACAGCTGGTCTATAAGCCAGCTAAATTTTTCAGAACCCAGTTGTCTGCTACCAATTTGTATGGACAAAGCATCACCAAAAATCAGCCCCTCAGAAGAATCCCCCCTTTCAATGCCAGGATAAGTGCGGAGTACCTGATGAATCAGGTTGTTGCCGGCATTACTTTTGACCATGCCTCACCGCAAAGGCGCCTGGAGGCAGGGGATAAATCAGATAACCGCATCCCCGCTGGAGGAACGCCAGGCTTCAATCTGCTGAACATGCATTTGGCTTATCAGGCAAAAAACTTTTCCTTCCGGGCATACCTGAACAATGTTTTCAATGTTGATTACCGGACCCACGGGTCAGGGATCAACGGTATGGGCCGATCCGTTTCCGCGATGATGGTCGTATCTTTAAAACAATAAAAGTGCTCAACAAAACCTCAACATGATCAACCATTTTTTCAAAACCGCTTGTATTCTTTTGATGTTTGTTTCAACATCAGCCCAGAAGATGGCTGCGCCTATTACGCTGCCCAATGGCTGGAAATTGAGTCCTGCCGGTAAATCTTTTGGTTTGGGGGATCTTCCTTTGAATATGGCATTGAGTAAATCCGGGAAATACCTTGCTGTTGCCAACAACGGGCAAAGTACTCAGAGCATACAGTTGATTGATGTGAAGGCCGAGAAGGTGATTGATTCCGTTGACATTCCGAAATCATGGTATGGCATTGAATTTACATCAGATGAAAAATTCATTTATGTATCGGGCGGACATGATAACCAGATATTGAAATATGAAATCACTGGTGGAAAATTAAAAATGGTTGACAAGATTTCATTGGGAAAGCCCTGGCCCAATCGCATCGGGCCCGCTGGACTAACAATTGATGAATCTAGAAACATGATCTATGTTGTTACCCGTGAAGACAAACAATTGTACTTGGTAGATCTTGTTTCCAAAAAAACAGTTGGTCAGTTTGGTTTGGATGCAGAGGCATACGACTGCAAATTGAGCAAGGATAAAAAAGAATTGTTCATCACCTGTTGGGGATGTGACAAGGTCTTGGTCTTTGATCTTGTCAACAACCGTTGGCAGAGACCAATTACCGTTGGAGACAATCCCAATGAGATGTTGCTTTCTGGAGATGGAAAATTGCTGTATGTCTGCAATGCCAATGACAACAGCGTTTCGGTGATTGATGTTAAAAACAAAATTGTTATCGAAACATTGGATGCTGCCCTTTTTCCTAATTCTCCCAGTGGCTCAACCACCAATAGTCTGGCGATTGATCCTGTGTCAAAAAGGTTGTACATCGCCAATGCTGATAACAATTGTTTAGCGGTTTTTGATATTGCTGAAAAGGGAAAAAGTATTGCAAAAGGTTTCATTCCTGTTGGCTGGTATCCTACATCTGTGAGGTACATCAATGGTAAATTATGGGTGGCCAATGGTAAGGGTATGACATCATTGGCCAATCCTTTTGGTCCATCGCCCATCCGGAAAAAAGAGGATGTGATTCACCATGGGTTCCAGGTAAAGGATGCGTCACAGGTTGAATACATTGGAGGATTGTTCAAAGGAACGATGAGCATTATTCCATCACCCAAACAACCAGATCTGGAAATATATACTGCTGCTGTTTACCGGAATTCCCCTTACTCCATCAAGAAGTCGGAAGTCGCCGATAGCCTTGCTCCAGGATTTCCCATTCCTGTGAAAGCCGGACAAAAATCACCGATCAAACATGTGTTTTATGTCATCAAAGAGAACAGGACCTATGACCAGGTATTGTCCGATGTAAAAGGAGGAAATGGAGACACATCCCTGTTGTTGTTTGGGGAAAATGTCACACCAAACCAACACGCCCTGGCCAAGCAATTTGTTTTGCTCGATAATTTTTATGTAAATGCAGAAGTGAGTGCTGACGGACACAACTGGAGCATGGGTGGTTATGCAACAGACTATCTTGAAAAGACATGGCCGTCAAGTTATGGCAGCCGCGGCGGTACATACGGGGGCGAAGGTGAACGTGAAATTGCCAACAACAAGGGTGGTTTTATCTGGAACAATTGTTTCCGGTATGGCATCAGTTTCAGGAGTTATGGTGAGTTCATGAGCAACGGAAATCCTACCATTCCCATCCTCAAAGGAAACAACTGCAGCTATTTTCCTGAATACAACATGAACATCCGTGATACCACAAGGGTAAACTTTTGGAAGCGTGAATTTGATTCTTTGCTTGCCGTCAACAAGGTTCCACAATTCAATACCATTCGATTGGGGAATGATCATACAGAAGGCATTCGTTTGGGTAGACCTTCCCCTTACGCGCATGTTGCTGACAATGATCTTGCAGTAGGAATGTTGATTGAAACACTTTCAAAAAGTTCTATCTGGAATGAAACTGCTGTTTTTATTCTTGAAGATGATGCGCAGAATGGTGCTGACCATGTTGATGCCCACAGGAGTCCTGTATATCTCGCTGGAGGCTTTGTAAAGCGCGGCTATATAGACCATACGCCTTATTCAACCACCTCTGTGTTGAGAACGATGGAGTTGATTTTAGGCATGGGACCCATGTCTCAGTATGATGCAGGCGCAACTCCCATGTGGCGCTGTTTTGATTCATCTCCCAAGGCATTTCCTTTCAAGGCCATTATTCCCAGTGTAAGCCTCAATGAGAAAAGCACGGCCATCAACCAGTGGCAAAAAAAATCTGAGCAATTCAATTTCGCCAAAGAAGACAGCAACAATGACATTGAATTCAACAGGGTATTGTGGCATGGTATCAAAGGCGATATTCCTTTTCCAGGGCCCCGTCGTGCTGGATTCCTGATGGTGAATCCCAAGGATAGCGATGATGATTAGTGTAAAAAAATCCCGATACAGATGAAAAAACAGCTGCTCTACTTGCTCTTTTTAGCATGTCAATCTTTGGCCTTTGCACAAAAATCAAAGCCAAATATTGTCTTCATCATGGCCGATGATCTTGGTTTTTCTGATATTGGTGCTTATGGCGCTGAGATCAAAACACCTCATCTGGATAGCCTTGCAGGAACTGGCGTTAGGCTAAAGCAATTTTACAATACCGGGCGTTGCTGTCCTTCAAGGGCTTCTTTGTTGACGGGGATGTATTCCCACAATACAGGGATGGGTTATATGAATGGATTTGATCAAGGGACTCCCGGCTATAAAGGAGATTTGAGCCGCAATACCATGACCATTGCTGAGGCCCTGAAAGAAGCAGGTTATGCGAGTTATATGTCAGGGAAATGGCATGTTGCCACTGAAACAAAGCCCAAAGGACCACAAGACAATTGGCCAATGCAGCGTGGATTTGATCGGTATTTTGGAACGCTGATCGGGTCGGGTAGTTTCTATACACCTAAGTCTTTGACATCTGGCAATACTCCGGTTAAGCCCAAAAAAGATTTTTACCTTACAGATGCAATTGCTGATTCTGCTGCAGTTTTCATCAATGATCATGCTGCAAAACGGGCCGATGATCCGTTTTTTTTATACGTGGCTTTCACGGCTCCCCATTGGCCCCTTCATGCAAAAGAACAGGACATTCTAAAGTATATGCAGTTGTACGAAAAGGGCTGGGATGCCTTGAGGGCTGAGCGGTACAAAAAGCAATTGCAGCTGGGTGTTATTGATAAGTCGTATCGGTTGACTGATCGACACGATACCATTCCTGCCTGGAAAGATATTCCCATGCAAGAGCGGGCCATTTGGGTAAAGCGCATGGCCATTTATGCAGCCCAGATTGATTGTATGGATCAAGGGATAGGAAGAATCATGCAGGCTTTGAAAAAGAATGGTTTTTCTGAAAACACCATGGTTGTTTTCATGGCAGACAACGGAGGCTGTGCTGAATTTTTGAGTAGCATGGATACCGATCTGTCAGCACTTGGAACTGATTCAAGCTATGAGAGCTATCGGGGGAATTGGGCCAACTTAAGCAATACACCTTTCAGGCTATTCAAGACAAGGTTGCATGAAGGAGGAATCCATACGCCATTCATCATTAGCTGGCCAGGGCATACGGCCAAGCAGGGAACGATCGTTAAAAATGCTCCGGCCCATATCATTGATTTGATGCCAACATTCCTCGATGCCGCTGGTTTAGCATATCCCAAAACATTCAATCAACAGCCAGCAAAACCATTGAATGGCGTCAGTCTGGTCTCTGTTTTCAAAGGTGAAAAACTTCCAAACCGTACATTGTACTGGGAACACCAGGCCAACAGGGCCATTCGTATGGATGACTGGAAACTGGTCTCGATGAGTACTGAAGAAAGTCCATACATAGGACCCTGGGAATTGTATGATCTCAAGACAGACAAAACAGAACGGACAAACCTTGCCCTCAAGTATCCAGATAAAGTAAAGGAACTGGAGGCAGCCTGGAACCGGTGGGCCACTGAAAACAATGTATTTCCGCTCAATGGCAAGGATTTGAAGTTGCGCGGACTCGAGTTCAAAAGAAATTAGCGATTTTACATCATCTTCCAATTGGTTGAACGGAAAATGGTCAAAACGAATTGCTTACCTTAGAGGCATAAACATTCCTCTATGGTTTACATGCTGCGCACCAAGAAAAATCTGGTTTTTATTTTTTCCTTTTTGGTTCTGTTTGTATCGGATCTTTCCGCTCAAAAAAAACTGGCCAAATCCCCCGAGCTTCCTGCTGTTCCATCGGTTGACCTCGAAACCTACTTCAAGCCAGTTTTGTGGCGCAACCTCGGGCATAGCCGTGGCGGTCGCTCTGTTACTGCCACAGGCATCAAAGGAAACAACCAAACCTATTATATGGGTACCACCGGTGGTGGTGTCTGGAAAACCGAAGATGCAGGCCAAAGTTGGAAAAATATTTCTGATGGTTATTTCAAAACCGGATCTGTAGGGGCAGTTGCCGTTGCTGCTTCTGATGCCAACGTT
>CALPWM020000057.1 GCA_943327275.2 Chitinophaga pinensis | reverse complement strand
GTTGCAAAAGCGGTTACAGACCCAGCACAAATCAAACAAAACCTGATTGATCAATTGACCGGTCCTGTGCGCTGGACGCAAACCATCGAAACAATGATATTGGATGGAGCCACCAGCTTTACTGAAGTAGGTCCAGGGAAAGTGTTGCAGGGGTTAATTTCCAAGATAAACAAGACCATCCCTGTTGAATCACTGAATTAGTCTGCAGTAAGATGATCAGGCTTGTGCGGCAGGTCCTCCAAATTGGAATGGTATCTGAATTTCTTCAAAATCCTTGATTTTGCCGTGTGCATCCTCAAATTTATTCAGGTTGTCTGTCAGTGCATGCAATAAGCGCTTGGCATGTTGTGGTGTAAGAATAATCCTTGACTTTACTTTGCTTTTGGGCGTACCTGGCATAACACTCACAAAATCCACCACAAATTCTGCATGGCTGTGGGTAATGATGGCCAGGTTGGCATATTGACCTTCTGCCACTTCTTCTGATATTTCGATGTTGAGTTGGTTCTCTGGTTGTTCGCTCATGTGAATAGTTTGATGGTGCAAAGATAAGGCTTCATTTTCTTGTAGGAATCATGATCCCCATTGCCAAATAACCTGGGCCCTCCATTCATGCTTTCTCTTTTCCATGCTCCATTTTCCGTTGCATTGCAACGATTTAGTCAATTTGTATTGCAATACAATGTATTGTCTTGTTCCTTCTCCGTAATGGGGAGGAACGGCATAGTATGCCGGCAGGTCCCGCTCATAAGCATAGAGTCTTGTTGCATATCCATCCGTGTCATAAAAACTGTAGCGGAAACTGGCTGAAAAAGGCTGTAATGGGGGCTTATAGATCAGTTCCAGATAGGCAAGCTGTCCTCTTTGTGTTTTTCCTGTAACGGGCTGGATGCTGATCATTTCATTTCTCAACCTGCAGGTCAAGGTGGGAATGGGCATGAATGCGGCATGAATCCTGAGTTTAAGGCTATTGTTGTCCGCTTGAAGCCTGACATACAATTCAGTTTTTTTGTTGGGTCGATAGGTGTATTGAAAAGAATAGATGTTTCCCAGTTTTTTTCCTGGGGTGCTGAAAGTGGGCCAATCCTGTTGGTATTGGTCGGCAAATATTTCAAACCTGTGCAGGGGAGAAGGGGTATAGTTGATGTTGAAAAAATATCCTTTTTCATTGCCAGACTCCTGGTTTTCAGAAAAAACATTGGAGGCAAGGGAACGGAATTTGATCCCCATGTTCCTATAAAGCAGTGCAATATCCAGGGATGGACCAAGGCTCTTGATCAGGCCCACAATCATCGCCTTGTTGCCTTTTTTATCTATAGCCATTTCGCCAAATAAAAATCCCACTCTTGTGGAAATGGAATGATCAATACTGGCATTATGCCACTGTCTTCCACTCATGGCAAAACGGTTGTAGGGTGCCTCTCTTTTTTTGATCGGATGATCAAACGCAGAATGAACAATGTTCAAGCTGGTTCTGCCGATCTTGCTGTTGACCTTTAGGGTTGCCCCCACCATGAATTCTTGCAAAGCCTTTTTATCCATCAATTCATTTTTCGTTCGGTGCAATCCAGAAAGCAGCATTGCGCTCGCCCAGGCCTTGTTGGTCGCAGTATCGGTGATGATGTTGGCATCTATTTTTTTATTGCTCACAAATCCGGCCAATTCAAATGCGTTTTTTTGTAAATGAACGGCAATTCCTCTGCAGAAGCGGTTTTCATCTGTTCCGGTATGCGGCCTGAAAAGTGCTCCCTGTCTGTAACAGCTCATCATGTTGCTGCTTCTTCCCAGGGCATATCCCTGCCAATGGATCAGTCCCTGACCCATGTTAACGGTATAGTCACCCAATACCATGTTTTTCAGGATGCCTTTGTTACTGATAGAAGCAAAGATGCTGTAATGGTCTGCAATTTTTTTTTCTCCGGCATCTTTTTCAACCGTGATGCCCCATCGCAAAAGGTCCCGAAAATTAAAACGGTAACTGACCAGTTGCTTGTATTGTTGTTTTAATCTGTCTTCATTTTCAGTCATGCTTTTGGTTTGCCCTCCTGTTCTATACAGCATCCTGTGGCCGCCTTCTTTGATCCTTTGTTTGAGCGCTGGCACAAGGGGTAGAACAATCTCAAGGGTAAGCATGGGCAGTATTTTCCTGATGGTAAAAGCGTCCCACCCGGGAACTGCCTGTAATTCCATCAGGCTGATAAAATCACCAAAGTTTTTTCTGTAAAGGATGAACTGCTTTATTTGTACAGGCGTCAAAAAAAATACATTTTCAAGCACCGATTCTGTAATGCTGTTGATGTTGTACTTGTTGGTAAAACCTGCGCCATGCATTTCATTGATGTCCTGCTGTTGTACCTGATCATGGCTAACAGCGGCTTCTGCGATTTCTTCCATCTCTTCCTCTTGTGCCATGGTAGCAATGCTGGTGATCATCAATGCTGTCATTAAAACGACATACTTATTTCGCAAGTCCATGGTTCACTGTTAACATTCCTGAAAGCCCCAACTGTGGGTGATTGGTAAAAATGATTCCCCATTTCTTCTTCTCAATGCTTTTTGTGATGCCCATCATGAAAGAGTGACTTGTAGAATTGATTGCCGCCAGCAAGCCGATAGATGTTACTGCCTGCCATTCCACCAGGCCTGATATTTCTGTCAGTTCATTGGTTCGCTTTCGTATTTCCATCGAGAGGTAGAGTTGTTGATTGACTGTTGTTCCAATGCCAGTGATCAGCTCACGAACCATGCGATTGAAATTTTCCGGCCTGCTCCCCAATGGAAACCATTGGTTTACCTGAAATCCCAATCCTGTTTTTGGATTGACCCAATAGAGCATGCCTCCCTTTGCTTGCATGCCCAGGCTTGCAGTTTGTCCAGACCACTTGAATCCTGTTAATTCTATCGATAGCCCTATGCCCAGTTGTTGATGGATTTTCAGCCCCATCGAAGAGCTGCCTGAAAAACCTGCAAAGATGCCCCCACCATTGAACCTTCCAGAAAACCCCAGAGCACCATTTTTTTGAGGGAAAATACAGGCGATGCCGGCATGGTTCATGTCCCTGATCATGAACCTGTTCCCAGCATGAAACCCAACCTGGGGATTGGTCTGAAAAGCACTGGCTGCAACCAATCCAACGGAAGACTCAGCCTGCTGGCCTGTTTTTTTATATGCCAACAAACCAAAGGGCAAGAAAGCATTGGTTCCGTATATTGCTTGAGCACTAGCCATTATTGGAGTCATCATCCACATCATCATCCACTTCATTGTGTAAAGGTGCTTTTCGGCAGATGATGAGAAAAGGGGAAAACATCATATTTGGGTGTCATTTTCCCCGACTGTACCTTTGCCCCATGAAATTGCTCGATGGTAAGCTTGTTTCACAGGCAGTAAAAGACAGGTTAAAGACCCAGACGGATGAAAGAATGCTCCAAGGGAAAAAAGTTCCCCATTTGGCAGCCATCCTGATTGGCAACAATGGGGCCAGCGAAACCTATGTCGCTTCAAAAGTAAAGTCCTGCTCAGAAATCGGATTCAAATCCACGCTGATCAGGCTTGATGCTGATGTTACGGAACAGGAATTGCTTTTCAAGCTCAATGAACTCAATGAAGATTTTGATGTGGACGGGATCCTGGTTCAGTTGCCGCTTCCCAAAGGAATTTCCGAGCAGAAAATCATAGAAACCATTCTTCCTTCCAAAGATGTGGATGGATTTCATCCTGAAAGTGTTGGAAGAATGGTGCAGGGATTGCCTGCGTTTTATCCTGCAACGCCCTATGGTATTTTGTTGTTGCTGGAACATTATGGCATTGAAACAAAAGGAAAACATGCAGTTGTGATCGGCAGGAGTAATATTGTTGGCCGGCCGATCAGCATCATGCTCAACAAGAATGAATATCCAGGGAATTGCACCGTCACCGTTTGCCATTCCCATACCCCCAACCTCAAAGAAATTTGTTTGCAAGGGGATATCATCATTGCCGCGCTGGGCCGTCCTGAATTCCTGAAAGCAGACATGGTGAAGCATGGAGCCGTGGTGGTGGATGTAGGCATCACAAGGGTTGCAGACGATTCCAAGAAGTCTGGCTTTGCCATCAAGGGTGATGTTGATTTTGAAAATGTTGCACCCCTTTGCAGCTATATCACGCCAGTACCAGGCGGTGTTGGTCCGATGACCATTGCGGCACTGATGATGAACACTTTCAAGGCTTGCGCCGCAAAAGACTGATCAATGGAATCCAATCCTATTGCTTCACTTCCATTGATGGAACACTTTTATACCCTTCAGGGGGAAGGTCGGTATACAGGTCATCCATCGTATTTTATCCGCCTGGGTGGATGTGATGTGGGATGTGTCTGGTGTGATGTGAAAGAGAGCTGGGATGCTTCAAAACATCCACTGGTACCCATTGCTGAAATCGTTGCATCTGTATGCGCGTCTGGTACAAAGATAGCAGTCATCACCGGGGGAGAGCCCATGATGCACAACTTGGATGCACTTACCGCGTTGCTCAAAGCCCAAGGCATAAGAACACATGTCGAGACATCCGGGGCCCATCCATTATCAGGCACCTGGGATTGGATCTGTCTTTCTCCCAAAAAATTCAAGGCACCGCTGGATGAATTGATTGCAGCAGCCCATGAATTGAAAACGGTCATCTACAACAAGACTGATTTTGCCTGGGCCGAACAATTTGCTTCAAAAGTTTCCAAAGATTGTTTGCTTTACTTGCAACCCGAATGGAGCAAATCAGCTGAAATGAATCCCTTGATCATTGACTATGTCAAGGCAAATCCCCAATGGATCCTCTCGCTTCAAACCCATAAATTCCTGAATATTCCCTGAGTTTCAATTGCTGGATTGAGTCTTCTGATGATCTGACATGTGCCCAAGATCAACACATTAACAAATCATAGCATCATCCATTTGTTAAATCAAGTAATTTTATGGATGCGCACATTGATGATCATTTTATTGGCCTCCTTTATTCAATTTGGGTTTGCCCAACAATATGATCCATTAAAAATTTCGAAAAAAAGCAAGGCCTTGTACGCCAAGGCATTGGAATATGCCGATCAGGATCTTTACCAGGATGCACTGGGCCTGATCAACCTGGCTTTGGAAAATGAACCTGACTATCTTGATGCACAACTTTCCAAGGCTGGCATCCTGGGAGAATTGAAGCGATACAATGAGGCTGTAAAAGCCTACAACAGGGCTTTTGCCATGGATTCTGCTTATGCCCGGGAGTACCTGCTTCCTTACAGCATCAACCTGGCAGGTATGGGAAATTTTAAGGAAGCCTTGCATGCCGCAGATCTTTTTTTGGCCATCCCCAAATTGAATGAAAGCGCTGTAAAGGCAGGAACATTTAGGAAAAAAAATTATGCTTTTGCAGTTGAACTATCCAAGCAGCACAGTCAGCTTTCCAGCTCCGGATTCAGGAATGCCGGAGATGCCATCAATTCAATTTTCCCCGAATATTTTCCATCACTGACCATTGATGAAAAAACGCTGGTGTTTACCCGTCGGGTCAATGGTAGCAATGAAGACTTTTATGAGGCAAATGCTGCCGACAACAAATGGTCGCAGGCAACACCACTTCAGGGTACTGTAAATACACCTTTCAATGAAGGCGCACAGCATATTTCCCAGGATGGCAAATGGTTGGTCTATGCGGGTTGTAATTTCCCTGATGGCTATGGCAGTTGTGATATCTATATCTCTTTTCTGACTGCATCAGGTTGGAGCAAAAGGCAGAACCTTGGAGAGGCCATTAATTCAGATGCGTGGGAATCATCACCTTGCCTGTCTCCAGACAAGCAGGAACTTTATTTTTCTTCCAACAGACCAGGAGGATATGGCGGATCGGATATCTATGTTGCCAAGCTTCGTCCAAATGGACGATGGTCTTCACCCCAGAATCTTGGTCCACTCGTCAATACTGCAGGAGACGAAAGTGCACCTTTCATGCATGCAGACAATGAGACCCTTTATTTTACCTCTTCAGGCTTGCAGGGATACGGGGGCAAGGATATCTTTTTTTCCAAGAAAAAATTGAGTGGCTTTGATACGGCTGTGAACCTCGGGTATCCCATTAATACGATTGACAACGAAGGTGGACTGATCGTGTCTGCCAATGGTGTCAATGCTTTTTATTCGAGTGATAGGGCTGATAGCCGTGGTGGTATGGACATCTATACATTTGTGCTGAGGGAAGATCTTCGTCCGCTCAACACCACCTGGGTGCAGGGCAAAGTCTATGACAGCGCTACAGGAAAGGGGTTGAGCGCCATTGTAGAGTTGATAGATCTCAGCACCAAACGGGTAGTGACAGAATTGCAGACGGATGTTGATGGCAACTATCTTTCAACCCTTCCACTGGGCCGTGATTATGCGTTCAGCGTCAACAAAAAAGGATACCTGTTTTATTCCAACAGGTTCATGCTGAAAGAGGTGGTTTCTGGTGATCATTTTGAAGTGAATATTCCATTGCAACCTTTTGCAAAAGGGGCCAATATTGTACTGCGCAACATCCTTTTCGAAACTGGAAAATTTGTTTTGCTTCCTGAATCCATTGCAGAGTTGGAAAAAATTGTTTCCATCCTTCGCGAGAATCCAACACTCAAGGTTCAGATCAGTGGGCATACCGATAATGTTGGGAAAGATGCGGATAACCTTGTTCTGTCTGCATCCAGGGCCAAAGCTGTGGTGGATTATATCATTGCAAAAGGAATTCCTGCTGTAAGATTGACCCACAAAGGGTTTGGTGCAGCTCAGCCGGTTGCAGACAACGCAACAGAACAGGGAAGATCCTTGAACCGAAGAACAGAAATGACGGTTATTTCAAACAATTGATGTTTTTCTTTTGCTGAGCAGTTTTAATACATTTTGATAGCGTGTAAATCTCATTTGTGCAGGCTTGTGGGCAATTAGTTTTGCATGCCATGAACGAAGCAGAACTTTTGCAGCACCTTGGTTTGACCCTGATTCCTCAGATAGGGGATATCCAGATTGGCATTCTCCTGAAACATTTTGGATCACCAGCAGCAGTGTTCAGCGCAAGCGCCAAAGCACTGGAGGAGGTCCCGGGCATTGGCACTGTTCGTGCTGCAGCCATCAGGCATTGCAATGTTCAACACCGTGTTGAAGCGGAATGGCAGTTCATGCAACATAATCATATCAAGGTTTTGGTAAAGGGATGCCAAGGGTATCCGCCTAAACTCGAGCATTGCATTGATGCTCCGCATGTTTTGTTTTATAAAGGATCATCAGACCTGTTAAACAAGCGCGTGGTCAGTGTTGTAGGTACCAGGTCTCCCAGTTTATATGGGAAAGACAGGGTAGTAGAATTGATGGAGGTACTAAGGCAATATGATGTACTGGTGGTCAGTGGCCTCGCCTATGGCATTGATACAATGGCTCACAAGGAGGCTTTGAAAAACAAGCTGGCAACCATCGGCGTACTGGGCCATGGGTTGGATAAAATTTACCCACATTCCAACAGGCAGCTCGCTGATGAGATGTTGGAACAGGGTGGGCTGCTGTCAGAATTCATGCAGGGCGTTAAGCCTGAAAAACAAAATTTTCCCAGGAGGAACAGGATTGTCTCTGGAATGGCTGATGCTGTTGTTGTGGTGGAAAGTGGATCAAAAGGGGGTAGCCTGATAACTGCAGACATTGCCAACAGCTACAACAAAGATGTATTGGCATATCCAGGCAGGGTAACCGACCCCAGCAGCAAAGGCTGCAACCAATTGATCCGCAACCACAAGGCCAACCTGATCACTTGCGGCCAGGACCTGGTTGAATTCTTGAACTGGGCCGAAGATTTACCCAAACCATCCAATGTTCAGGCTCCATTGGCTGTATCCCTTTCAGCAGAAGAAAATGCTATTTTCACCCTCATCATCAAAAATGATCCCTGTCCGGTAGATCTGCTTACAAATGTTTCAGGACTCAATCCAGGCCTGGTTGCTGCACATCTGTTGTCTTTGGAAATGACAGGACTGATCACAAGTTTGCCGGGAAAATTATACGGAATTCGTCACCCCTAGGGATTTTTTAAATTTTTCTTATCTTCGCATATGGCAACAAGAACTCAACAATCCCCCAAATTTTTTGGAGAAGGCCTGACCTTCGATGATGTATTGCTCGTTCCGGCATATTCAGACGTATTGCCCAGGGAGGTCAACATCGCTACGCATCTTACCAAAGACATTATTTTGAACATACCACTGCTCTCTGCTGCAATGGATACCGTAACAGAAGCTACCCTTGCTATTGCATTGGCAAGGGAAGGTGGGATAGGTATTTTGCACAAGAACATGGGCATTGAACAACAAGCCGAACAGGTTCGTAGGGTGAAAAGAAGTGAAAGCGGCATGATCATTGATCCTGTTGTATTGCATGAGGATGCAACCATTGCAGATGCCCTTCAGTTGATGAAGGAAAACAAGATTGGCGGTATTCCCATTGTGAGTGCATCCAACAAACTGGTGGGCATTCTGACCAACCGCGACCTGAGGTTTGAAACCAACAAGAAGAAAAAAGTAAGTGAGGTGATGACCAGGGAAAACCTGGTGACTGCACCGGAAGGGACTGACCTCAAGAAAGCGGAAAAAATCCTCCAGAATTATAAGATCGAAAAGCTGCCGGTTGTGTCAAGGAATGGTCAATTGAAAGGCTTAATCACCTACCGTGATATATTACAATTGAAGAGTTTTCCCAACGCAGTGAAAGATGAATTTGGAAGGTTGCGCGTAGGGGCAGCATTGGGCATCACAAAAGATATGCTCGACAGAACAGCCGCCCTGCAGCAGATTGGTGTGGATGTGGTCTGTCTTGACAGTGCCCACGGCCATACCAAAGGCGTGGTGGATTCACTGAAATTGTTGAAAAAGAATTTCAAAAATCTCCGCATCATTGCAGGGAATGTAGCAACAGCGGCCGGAGCAAAAGCATTGGCAGATGCAGGCGCTGATTGTGTGAAAGTCGGTATTGGTCCGGGTTCCATTTGTACCACCCGTATCGTTGCAGGTGCCGGAGTTCCACAGATCACTGCTATCCTCGAAGCCTCTTCCACATTGAAAAAAATGAATGTTCCCATCATCGCGGATGGCGGCATCAGGTACACCGGAGATTTTGTCAAGGCCCTTGCCGCAGGCGCATCTACTGTCATGATGGGCAGCGTGTTTGCCGGTGTAGAGGAAAGCCCTGGAGAGACCATCATTTATGAGGGAAGAAAATTCAAACAATACCGTGGGATGGGTTCGATTGGCGCCATGCAACAGGGCAGCAGTGACAGGTATTTTCAGGATGTTGAAGAAGGGATCAAGAAACTGGTGCCTGAAGGAATTGAAGGCCGGGTGCCGTTTAAAGGGAATTTGAGTGAAGTCATTACCCAGTATGTTGGCGGATTAAGGGCAGGTATGGGCTACTGTGGTGCAAAAAATGTACAGGAACTTCAGAAAGCACAGTTCATCCGGATCACCCATGCTGGCATCAGGGAAAGCCATGCGCACGATGTTGCCATCACCAAAGAAGCGCCCAACTACAGCCGCTAAATCATGCGCATCCTGAAAACTTATTTCATTGCTTGGGTGATGCTGCTTGTTGCAGGCTCCAGCCATGCTGCTGCAGACAGCAGTCGCTTGCAGGTGAGCCTGATCACTTGTGCCCCAGGTGCTGAATTGTATTCAGTGTTTGGCCATACTGCTTTGAGGATTGTAGACTCTGCTGCCAATACCGATATCATCTACAACTATGGGACCTTCAATTTTGATGATCCTGATTTCTATTCAAAATTTGTCAGGGGCAAGCTGATGTATTTTCTCAGTCAGCAAAGCTTTCCTGATTTTCTTTACGAGTATGCTTATTTCAAGAGAGGGGTGACCGAGCAGGTTTTGCAGTTGAGCCCAACCGAAAAAACAGCTATACAGCGCAGTCTTTTTGAAAATGTACGGGAAGAGAACCGCTATTATAAGTATGATTTTTTATACGATAACTGTGCAACCAGGCTGAGGGATATTATATTCAAGACCAACAAAGACAATGCCTCTGAACCCATTTCATTTGCTGAAAACGGGGCCACCTTCCGTGATTATCTCCACAACTATCTTTCAAGGGCTGAGATGCAATGGACAACCCTTGGCATCGATCTGTTGTTGGGTATTGGTGCCGATAAAGCCATGACCACACCTGAGTCCATGTTCTTACCAGATTACCTTGCCCAGGGGGTTTCTCTCGAAGGTAAAGGAAAGGCAAAGTTGGTGGAAAGGAACCAGGTGCACTTGCCGAATGCGCAAGACCCTCCCATAAAACTGCCTTTCTGGCAAACACCCTTATTTTTATTTTCATTCCTCTCTTTTTTGGTCTTCCTTCCTTCTTTTTTCAAGTCGAATGGGATGGTTTCATTTCAATCGGTCATGGACAGGATCATTTTTGTTTTATCCGGATTGCTTGGCCTGTTGTTGCTTTTCATGTGGTTCGGAACCGATCACCAGAGTTTTGCCAACAACATCAACTTGATTTGGGCAATGCCGATCAACCTGCTG
>CALPWM020000056.1 GCA_943327275.2 Chitinophaga pinensis | reverse complement strand
ACCCGTGATGATCAAGGAGTCCTTTTCGTCAGAATGGCCTACTTCACCCAACAATGGGGCATCCGTAAACTTGTCAATATCCGCCTTTGTATTGACCTTGTCATTCAATAGTTCCCGCACTACTGCAATGCCAATGGGAATGGCTAGGCCAATGAAGAGCGCCGTCATATAAAAAGACCTGGGGTTCGGGCTGACCGGCCATCCACCGGAATAACCGGGTTCCAATACCTGGATATTGGAGAGTGTGGAAGCCGAACTGATAGATATCTGAATCTTGCGTTGTACCAGGGAGGAATAAAGCTCCTGAATCACGGTTTGTTGTCTGCTGATGTCGAGCAACTGGCGTTGCTTGCGGGGAAGGCTGCGCAGTTCACTATTGGCCTCCAGTTCCACCGCTTGAAATCCTTTGAGGGCTTCGTTGAGGGTATCCTTGAGTTGGCTAAGGGTCATCACAATTTCATTGCGCACCTTGCCCATCGATAACTCCATATCCCTGATGATAGGATTGTCTTTGGGGATGGTCTGCAGGGAAATTTCCCTTTGCAATTGAAGCTTGTTGTATTCTGAGATGACAGTTCCAACCGATCCTTCATTGACCAAACTGACCATGGGAATACTGCGGTAATTGTTCTTGGGATCCTTGATGAAGTTGATCATATAATCAATGAACCGGATCTTGATGGATTGCTCCATGATCTGCTTGTCAGAGCCCTTTGCTTCGGCAAAGGAGCTGGTAGCCTGGGCTTCGGGGGCAATCACCTTGTTGTCTTCCCTGAACTGCTGGAGATTGCCTTCGACATTGGTGAGATCGCCCTTTACCTGGGCCAACTGATCATCAATGAAGTTCAAGGCACTCAATGAACCTTCCCGTTTGTCCTGCAAACTATAATCCTGGTAGGCCTTCAAAAATCCATTCACCACATCCTGCGCCACGAGGTGGTTTTCAGAGGAATAGGCGAAGTTCAAGACATTGCCGCCCTTGGTTGCGACACCGACATTGATACTGCCTGCCAGGGAACGGGCAAGGGGTTCTTCGGGCGTCCAGTTGCAAATGAATTCTGTGTTTGCTGCAATATCTGCGTGCTTTTTTTCCAGTACAAAAGAACCTGCCGGAATCTGGAATAAGGCGCCAAAACGAATGGGGGCGGGATTGTCGTTGATTGAAAAAGTTTCCTTCCCCAGCACCTTGACCGATAAAGACAGGCCGTTGGATGAGTCTGCAATGCTCAATATATTGAGTTGGACTGGGCTGGCACTGCTGTGCACGAGAGTATTGCGCATGCTACCCTTGTAATAATAACTTTGCTGCAAGGCTGCATTGCGGACCACCATGCGGGCCATGGCCGTGGATTTCACCAATTCCATCTGATCGTCCATGGAACGGGAGTTAACCGAAGTGGCTACCACATCACCAATCAGTTGATTGCCTCCACCAGAACCTGAATTCAATCCTGAAGGCCTGTCCTGCTTGATCAATACCTTACCGGATGCTGAATAAATCGGATTGATGTACCGCAACCTTGTATAGGCAATGCCCAATGCAATGCTAATCGTCACCACAATCCATGGAATCAGGTAAATGTATTTGAGCAGGAATTCCCTGGTGCTGAAATCATTCTTGTTGCCTCTTTGGCCTATCTGGAATGAATCGTCGTTGTTATTATAATTCGACATGCCTTAAAATGAATTTTGTTGCTGGATCAACGGAAAAGATTGATCAGGAATGATATGCCGGTGAGAAGGCCCAAGCCCAGGGTGATGTTCTGCACCCATGCCTGGTTCTGGGTGTTTACCTTGCCCTTGCGCATGTCTACAAACACGATATCGTTCTGCTGAAGGTAATAGTAGGGCGAGTTAAACACATCAGCCTTGGTTACATCAATTCTTGCAAAAACCCTTTTACCGTCCTTCTCCCTGATGATGAGTACATTATCGCGGCGGCCAAAAAATGTCATGTCTCCCGCAAGGGTCAATGCCTCAAAAATATTGGTATTCTCCCGGACCAGTGGATACACGCCTGGCGCACCTACATCACCAAATACAGTGATCTTGAGGTTGAGGAAACGGATCACATAATAGGGATTGGTGAGCAGCTTGTCTTTGAGTTTGCTGTCCAGCAGGCTTTTAATCCCATCTCTTGTCAGGCCTTCCACATTCAATTTCCCTACTTGCGGAAAAAAGATATTGCCTTCCTGATCCACTTCGTAGACATTGCCAGCTGCGGAAACATTGCCCGTACCCTGGGTTGAAGTGCTCATGCCCGCTGATGTTGGAATGGAACCGGTATTGAACAGTGCACTGGCTGCAGCATTGTCGCTGAAAACCGCAATGCTGATCTGGTCGCCTTTCTGGATCCTTTGTTCAGGCACTTTAAACTGGCTGTACTTTGTAGAATCAATATCCCCCTGCAGGTATTGCAACTGCTTGTAGGTGGTGCAGGAGCTCAGGTAGGCAAGCAAAATTATAGGCATAAGAAGCCTATACAGAAACTTTCTAGTCATTGTAAATTCAATTGTGCTGGTATTGATTTGCCATAGATTGGCAAATTTTGCAAAGGTTTACCGTCTGTTGTATGACAGTATTTTAAAACTAAACCTTGCTTACGGTCTTCTTATCAAATTTAGCAGTGAGAATAAAACCAAGGCTGTCAATCCTAACTTCGACCGTGTTGTTGCCCATGACGCGCAAGACCCTGCCGGTTGCACCCATCATCACCCCGGTATTCAATACCACGGCATCTGCGGGTTTGAGCTCAATGCTGGAGACTTCAACATCTTCGTATTCAGACAGGAATTTCTTGATCTCAACGATCTCTTCTTCCCTGACAATGGCGGGTTTTCCGTTCCAGTAGACATAGTTCAGCACGCCATCCACAAAGCGAACATCTGTCATTTCTTTGACTTCCACTTTAACAAATACATAGCTTTTGAACAGGGGCTCTTCGATGGTTTTCATCCGGTCGCTCCATTTCCGCCTCACTTTGTTCAACGGACAATAGGCTTCAATCCCTTTTTTTAGAAGGGCCGTATGCACCTTTTTTTCCCAGCGTGGCTTGGTGTATACAACTAACCATTTTTTTGTAATCTGTTCCATCATATTCACGCATTATCAAAGCTTCGCCAAGTCACCCACAGATAAAGGGTAATCAAAAAGTAAGATTCAACGACATGAACGTTTCCGGATACCGGAAAAGTATGTTGTGCTTACATTGAACAATTATTGGCTTGTTGGGCATCGCCATGGTTTTTTTGAATAATTGGATTGTACTAAAAATAATTTTTACGAAATACTTGAACTACTCTTATGAATAGTAGTCAACAAATATCCCTAAAATTAATGGATTGTCTTTGTTTCTGGATAATATTTTTAAATCAAAAATTGAAAGAATGGATTGAGGAAATTCATATTATAAATTTTCATAAAAAAGGGGCATGCTGCTGTAAAGCATTGCCCCTTTGTATTGACTTGACTGAATATGTTGACTATTTCAACTCAATATCCCTTTTCAACAAGGCTTCCCTATTGGCCATTTCCCATGCGGTATGGAACACCAGTTGGGCACGCTTGGCCATCAGTGGATAGTTGATTTTATCAGGCGTATCGGTTGGTTTGTGGTAGTCAGCTTTCAACATCCCATCGTAATAGAAAATGATGGGAACTCCTTTGCGGGCGAAGTTGAAATGGTCGCTCCTGTAATAGATCCTGTTCTGGTCGTTGGGGTCGTTGAATTTGTAATCCAAGGTCATCTTGATGTACTTGTTGTTGGCGGCCTCACTGATAGGTTTCAGTTCGGTGCTCAATTTGTCATCACCTACCACATACACATAATTCAACGTATCACCTGTAGTGCGCTCAGTATCAGTCCTTCCGATCATGTCAATGTTCAAATCTGCCGTAACCTTGTCCATAGGAACAGTAGGATGCTCTGAGAAATACTCAGATCCCCAGAGTCCTTTTTCCTCGCCGCTCACGGTCATGAACAAGACGTTCCTGCGCGGGCCATTGCCTGCAGCCTTGGCTTTTACAAAGGCCTCAGCAATTTCCAAAACGCCGACGGTGCCTGAACCGTCGTCATCTGCACCATAGTAAATCACATCACCCCTCTTGCCCAGGTGATCGTAGTGTGCAGTGATGATCAGCCATTCGTCGCTCTTGTCAGATCCTTCAATATAAGCCAGAACATTGCTGCTCGAGAGTTCTTCGGTTTTCTTCTGGAACGACAGTTTCAGGTTGGCTTTCAGCAGTTTTCCTGGCACTTTTGAGGATTTTCCGGCTTCTTTCCAACCGTCCCAGTCCTGGCCTGCAATGGCTTTTGCCGTTTCATCTGCAACAATGAAAGTATTGGGGTATTGCTCCGCCTTGTAAATATTGGTGTATTGGTTTCCCGGCATGGCACCTGCCCTGCGTGGAAAACCTGCGCCAGCCATGATGACAGCTGCTGCGCCTTTGTTGCGGGCAGCAATGATTTTTCCATACATACTGGATGACCCCCTGAATCCCTGAGCAGAAGGCTTGAAGCCGGATGGCGCACCATCTAGCATCAATACTGCCTTACCGGCAACATTCAAGCCTGCATAATCGTCTACGTCTTTGTCTACCAAGCCATGTCCCACAAACACCACTTCTGAAAAATAGCTGGTGGCATTGCTGTTCCACTGTGGAAAAGGAACATAATCCTTGTTGGCTTCAAATGCCTTGCCGTTCAGGCTCAGTTCAGAGGCTGCTGGCTCATCGCGGTAAACCGGATAAGATTGCTGATAGCTGCCGTTGTTGGCTGGCTTCAATCCCAAAGATTTGAAATGATTTTCTATATAGGCAGCCGCCTTGCGTTGCCCTTCTGTGGCGGTTTCACGTCCTTCCATTTCCTTCCCGGCGATAATATACAGGTGTCTGCTGAGGTCTTCTGTGGTGATGGTCGCCGCAAACTGCTGCGGATCCGGAGCCTTTTGTTTTTTCTTCTGCGCCATTCCTGTCACCGACAGCATCAGCAAAGATGCCATTGCTACTAACTTGATCATTTTCGTATGTTTAATGTTGAGATTATTGAGCAAGAGCAAGTTCGTGAATAATTCTCAATTAAACTACGGGAGCAAGGAGATGAATACGTCAGATTTTCCCAACCCGGGTCTGATGCCTTCCACCTTCAAATGGTGTGGATAGAAATGCATCCACCATTTCAAAGGTGGCATCGGTTGACACAAAGCGGGCGGGAATGCAAATGATGTTGGCATTATTATGGGCCCTTGCGAGAATAGCAATTTCCTTCTCCCAACAAATGGCGGCGCGGATACCTGCATGCTTGTTCGCAGTAATAGCTACGCCATTGGCTGAACCGCAGACCAATACACCCGTTTCAGCTTTTCCCTGCTCTACTGCAAGTGCCACTGCATGGGCATAATCAGGATAATCACAGGAGGCTTCAGTGAATGTTCCCAGGTCTTCAACAGCATGTCCTGCCTGCTGAAGATGATCCTTGATGGCTTCCTTATAGTTGAATCCTGCGTGATCTGAACCGATGGCTATTTTCATTGGAATGGTTGTATGGGGTTTCCCCCTAATTTATTCAATTTCAAGAGTAATGGAACAAAGGTAAAAAAAGTATTTCAGCACCATTGGGCATTTTTAGAAGAATTACGCGAATTGCTTTACAAAATCAATAAAGTAGAAGCAATTGTATCAGTTAAGTTTGGCTTGACTTTCGCTTGATCTGCAAAAGTTTGCCACTGCATAACAGCTGCGCCCACTTCATCAATCAGGTTGGCTGCTTTTTTGATATTCATTCTTTTTGAGACCTCCATAAAATCTTGCCTGTCAATGTCCTTTCGCTTGCCATTCAGACTCAGGGAATGTTGACTTACCCAAGTACTGTCAGGCCTGTACGAATGACAAACATCAAAAGCCGGTCCAAGCTTCCAAGTTCCAGCTTTGTCCATGACGAATGCAAAATTCTTGGTATGGTCATCACAATTTCTGGACATCACATTAAAAACCATGCGCCTGAACATTTGCTCGGCCTGTGCATAAGGCAACATAAGCTTTCGCATTACTTCAAAGAGTTGCTCATAGCTGTAAGACAGAATATCATTAAAATCAAAATGGGCCATGGCACATAAACTTTGCACATGAAGTTTGCCATCTTTTCCTTCGCGATCAAAACGCCTGGTCATGAAGTGTGACCTTCCGTTTTCCTCAAGCAACTGACTCTCCATCATATCAATCCCAGCCTCTTTTGCCATGAGGTAATAGGCCATCTCAACACTACCATAGCCAACATTGATTCCTGATTGTGCATCAGATACTCCGTCAAACTTTATCAACCAATGTGAAAACCCATCTGGCGCTGTGGACTGGCCAGACCTGACTTCTTTGCTTATTGGATTGTGCGCTATCATTGCCTTTGCCCTCGCACCACCTGCAGATGATCCAATCTTTAATATATCATGAAGCGCTTTTTCTTTCCCTTCTGCGAGACTGGTCTTTAATGCTGCTCTACCGGAAAGTATGTCTTCTGCAACACTGATCAAATCTTCCAACTCAATTTTTGTAGCGCCACCATCAGACATGGGATTAACCGGTTCAAACTCCAATGCCCCCATCCCCCGTTTGCCAATAAAACAAAGCATTTCGATAGGATTCATGCTGTTGGATGGACGGCCATTTCGTGTGAGCCAGGCATTGATCAAAGCATTCCCAAATTTATCAGGAATGGCATCAGCAAGCAATCCGGGCAACCCTTTGAATGTATTGGAATCCCGCAAATCTTGAAAAGAAAACACCTTGCCCCTTGCATCTTTCAGCGGCATCATTAACGGAGCGATGTCCCAAGAATGATCAACAAAAGCAGGATCGTATTCAAAAGAGCCCAAACGGCTTTCATGATTCCATGCAACAGCTCCAACGCGTTGATTCCAAATATTGATAAAAGCGGTAGTTATCATTACCAGTCACTTTTAGGACTTTCAGATGCAGATGATGGTTTGGCACTGGCCCTCTGACGTTTTTTGTGTTCCAACTTGGCCAATTGCAATGGACTGAATTGTTCAACAACCTCAAAGGATTCAAAAATGTCCAACTTCCCCAATGCCCTAATGATTTGTATCAAGGATAGCAAGGTTCCCCCCTTGCCTTTTTCCACTTGCACGAGGGTTGACCTGTTTACTCCAGCAGCCATGGCAATTTCATGCTGTGTTTTATTCTGTTCGAGGCGGTTGTGGTGAACGTATTCACCCAGCTTCTGCAAGATGGCAGGATCACTTAGCGCATGCCAATATTCTTTTTTATTTTTCATTTTCCATACGCCCAGGAACTGATTGAACGCATAGTGAAATTAATGATTTTTGATGACTTATTCCATCATTAAATATCAAAAAATGTAATAATGGTGGAATTTTTAATCATTTTTTGGAAGCCTTTTAGGGTCAATGCGTCCCAGTATGCGTTCAAACATTAATCCTATTCCCACTCCTCATCTTTCTTCTTCTGAATCCTTGCAGCAATCACAATGCTGATTTCATACAGCATAACCAATGGAACCACAACGATCAGCTGTGATCCCCAATCGGGTGAGGGGGTAATGATGGCGGCCAATACAAGGAGTACAACATAAGCATACTTCCTGTAGGTTCTCAGAAAACCTGGTGTGATGATGCCCAGTTTGGACAACAACCAGGTGGCCATGGGTAGCTCAAATGCAATACCAGCACCCAGTGCAATATCAATCAGTGTATCGAGATAATCTGATAAGGTTGGCCTGTAATCAATCACACCCATTCCACCAATGGTGTAATTGGAGAGAAAATTGAAGGTGAAGGGAGCCAACATAAAATACCCGAAACTAACCCCTATAAAAAAGAAAAGCGTCACCCAAAAAATAATTCCACGGGTATATTTCAACTCGGTGGGTTTCAGGGCGGGCCTGATGAATTTCCAGATTTCAAGAAATACAAACGGCAGGGCAAGAAGCAAACCACCAACAACGGCAATGGTAATGCTCGACATGAAAGTTCCACTGATCGAGGTTACCTGCAAGCTCATTTTCATCGGCGGCATGCAAAGTGAATCGCCCATGCCCAGCATATGGCTCATCTTGCAAAAAACACGGTAGGAGATGAAATCATTCCGTGTCGGACCCATGATGACCACATCAAAAATTTCATCAATATAAATGAAGAAAACAATGGCGCTGATGAGGATGGCCAAGACAGCCCTGACGATATGCCAACGCAAAGCCTCAAGGTGGTCAATGAAGCTCATCTCTGATTCTTCTTTTCCACCCGTCCTCAGGCGCTTAATGAATGATTGCTGTTCTGACAAAAAAATTGATTTTGAGCTGCTAAGTTAATAAAAAACGGGGAGCGTTCTGAAGCAAATTAATGGATTCGCCGAAACAGTTGAAACATTTAAAAATCTATCCCCTCCACGTCGACGCTCACCACCAGCCAGTCGCCCTGCTGGTTGTACAATTCCATTTGCCAGCTGCCCCGGATGATCTCGCAATGGTTTTCAAAACAACAGCCAGTTTCGTGGTTTCCCGTCATGGTAAGATGGTTTTTCCGGAGTCTTTTCTCATCAACAGAGATTGAAATACTCGACAGAGAATTATACTTTTTTTGATACCGCCCGATCAAATAATGCAGTTCTGGTTCAGAGAGGTTGTTGAATTTGTTGAGCCTTACGCGGTTTCCAAGGAATTGCATGGATTCCAGGTGCTGCTTGTTTAGAATCTTTTGCAGAAAATTGGTTACAAGGGTTTCAGGATCTGTCTGTGGATGATCATTGTAGACCAAAACAATGTGGGAGCCTAGCCGTTTGATGGTGTAGATTTGGTTAAAGGTTTGCATGAATGGTAGTTTTGATAAATTTCAAAACTGAACGGAACCCATGCAAGTGGAAACCACCATCTTTTTGCAGTTTAATCCTGCCAAAAGATGGTCTTTTGCACCGTATTGAATAGCTTTACACCTGATGAAAAGGATGAAAAACACGATCAGAAAACTGCTCATTTCCCCTTTTTTACTGTTGATTTACTTCTACAGGATGGTGATTTCACCTTGGCTAGGACCGAAATGCCGTTATAACCCTACCTGCTCACAGTATGCCATCGATGCACTCCAAAAGTATGGAATGATAAAGGGCCTGTGGAAGGCCCTTCATCGAATATCGCGTTGTCACCCTTGGGGTGGCAGTGGTTACGATCCTGCCTGAAAACGTTCTGCTATTTTTTTCCAGCTTACAACAGACCAGAAAGCAGACAGGTAATCAGCCCTGCGGTTTTGATATTTCAGGTAATAGGCGTGCTCCCAAACATCAACGCCAAGAATAGGTGTTCCTTTCACCTCGGCAACATCCATCAAAGGATTGTCCTGATTCGGTGTAGAAGAGATTT
The DNA here is from genome assembly GCA_943327275.2 of Chitinophaga pinensis. Lineage (GTDB taxonomy): Bacteria > Bacteroidota > Bacteroidia > Chitinophagales > Chitinophagaceae > Pollutibacter. Next base: position 1,215 of record CALPWM020000056.1, on the reverse strand, counting down.
CAAGTTTGCCGTCTTTGATCAACAACCATGCCCAGCCGCTTCCAAAGCGTGTCATGCCTGCATTGGCAAATTTTTCCTTGAAGGCATCAAAGGATCCAAACGCTGCATCAATCGCCGCAGCAAGGGCTCCTTCAGGAGCTCCGCCTGCATGGGGAGCAAGGCTTTCCCAGAAAAAGCCATGGTTCCAGTGTCCACCGCCGTTGTTGCGGACTACTGGTGAAATAGTACCGGCCACTGCCACGAGCTCCTCGAGGGATTTTCCTTCGTTGGGAGTTCCTGCAACAGCCTTGTTCAAGTTGTCTACATAAGCCTGGTGGTGCTTTCCGTGGTGGATCTGCATCGTCAGGGTATCGATATGCGGCTCAAGTGCATCGTGTGCGTATGGTAAGGCGGGAAGTGTGAATGACATATGGTTTGTTTTAAGGTGCAAAGATAATGAAGGGTTGATTGGTTTAGGGGTTTGGGGGATGGTTTTTTGGAGTTAAGTGGATAATGGCAAAAAACTTGAGATCACAAATTGTGACCTCAAGTTAGAAGTAGGCATTTCAATCCAAGAGGAATTCTATGCTCGGCTACTATAATCTTCTTGCCTTAAAAAACGCTTTCATGAGATCAGACGCTTCATCTGCCAGTAAGCCTGTCAGGACCTGTGTTTTGGGATGGAAGGGATTGCGGTCATCGGTGTACACTTGATGACCATTTTTTATATCTGATGCACCCCAAACGATGCGACTCACCTTGCTCCAATGCAGGGCTCCGGCGCACATCAGGCAGGGTTCAACCGTCACATACAAGGTGGCATCGGGGAGGTATTTGGCACCGAGGGCATTGAATGCTGAAGTGAGGGCTATGATCTCTGCATGGGCAGTTGGATCCTTGAGTTTTTCTACCATGTTGTAGCCCCTTGATATGATGCGATCGTTGATGACCACGATTGCGCCTACGGGTACTTCGCCTTCTTCGTATGCTTTTTCGGCTTCTTTTAAAGCCATTTTCATGTAATATTCGTCGGTCATTGGGGGAAGGTTGAAGGGGTTGAAGGGAATTTTTATTCTGTTAGAGAAGTTTGTTTTTTTACCTTTTCAAGAAGGATGGTCAATCCTTGTTGCATTGCCAATTCAATTTCTTTGTAATCACTGATCCGGGCATTCGAATAAACGAAGAAAATATCCATGGAGATGCCTGTCGCCATCAGGGTTTCTTTTAAATCATTTT
>CALPWM020000055.1 GCA_943327275.2 Chitinophaga pinensis | reverse complement strand
TTGATGCCGGCATAAGCAATATTGAAATCTTTAGGACAGGCAACCGGATGTTCATGATTCTCGAAACAGATGATGCATTTACATTTGAAAAGAAAGCGTTGTTTGATGCAACCAATCCCAAGATTGCAGAATGGGAGCAATTGATGTGGAAATTCCAATTGCCACTGCCCTGGGCTAAGGAGGGAGAAAAGTGGGTGCTGATGAATAGGATATTCAAATCATAGCATAGAACTGCTTTTTATTTTTTCTGGGACACGATGAATGATACAGCTGTTCCTGCATCCGTTTCTGATAAGCTGCTATACTTCTTGTGAAATTCTGTTCGCGGAAATTCAATTTCTTTTTTTAGGTCCTTTGTGGCTAAAATCTGAAACCCATTGTTTGTATTGGTCAAAAGATGCGCTGATTTCGGCTCTCTGTTGAGTATTACTTTCTTGTTGCCATTTAAAAACTTCCACTCTGCATCCGAGTACAGCCATTGCCCATTCCAAGATTTAGTCATTCCGTGCGATGAAAAATCGATACAATGCGACATCATTGCTCCTTGCCGTAACAATGTATTCATTTTTTCATAGGTGCTATCTATATTGTCCACGTATTGTAAAACTGCCTGCGAGAAAATGTAGTCTAACGAACCGGTTTCAATTTCTGTGTTCTTCTCCCATGGAACGAAAAATCGTATTTCTTCACTGCTGTTGTTGTCCATATTTTTGATAGCAGACCTTAGATGCATGATCCGATCTTCGGTCAACATTTGATTCAGCAAATTATCATTGAGCATATGAGATGGGAATCTGTATTCATCCAGTAAAGGATATACCTTGGGGAATTCATGATTGTCTGGAATATCTGTTCTGTTTCTAAACAGGTCCACCAATTTGTCAAAAACCATTAAATTTCTTTCTGTATTCCAGTAAGTATGCACATCCAAAGCGTAGTATTTACGGCTGCCTGTTAACAGTGCCGCCAATCCAATTCCTATGGATTCACCTGGCCCCAACTCTGCAACAACACTGTTTATTGGATTAAATCCAAACTTATGCGCATGAACAAGATGCCTAAGCCATACTGAATAGCAATATCGGCTGTTGTCTGTCCCAAATGTGCGAGCGTCTTGTTTTCTCCTGTCAATAACCTTCCTGATTGCTCCTTTGGTTAATGCAACAACTTTTTCTGAATTGATTACCATCCTGCTTTTTGGCTTAAAAGTCAAAAAGTTTTATTGATTTAAATTATTGAGAAGGGATTTTCTCTCTTGTAAATATTATAAAATATAAATGCAAGCAGTTCAAGTTTAAGATACGAAGCTTAGCATTGTTCTGGATTCGTTGATTAACATAAGGCAAAAAAAATCGGTCAACAGTTGAAAGTTGACCGAAATCCGCGTTTGGTAGCTCAAAAGGGTTTGATTACGAATCAGCTGTCTGAGGATTTGGCACATGTACTCATTTATGAATGACGGCTGGTCGGAAATCAACCGCTGCATTCAGAATTAGAGAAATTTGACTTATTTAGAATGAATATGAGTCAAATTCTGTCATTTTTGAATTATGTTATGTTTGAATCAAATCATTTACAAAGCATTTTATGCAGGTATTTGCCCGAGATAAATCCTTATAAATGCACAACAATAGTCCTTAAAAGTGCACAATTGAGCAATTTACATCTATATATAATAGGCTCACAAAACAACTAGATGTGGATACTAATTACTGATTACAAATATGTTGGTGTCAAATCCAACAAATTTTCATTTCGCATTTTGCTAAATGATAAAAATGAGTATCTTTGCGATATGAGAAGGCATAATGGAATGCGGCCGCAGGATGTCGCAATTTTACTCAAGATCATTTTACTTGGTAAAGAAGAATGGCAATATCAAGATCTTGCTCGGACCTTGCATATTAGTGGGGCAGAAGTCAATGCTTCACTGAACAGAAGTAAAATTGCAGGGTTGATTGATTTCAACCGTAAACGTGTAAATAAACTTGCTTTATTTGAGTTTTTAGAGCATGGACTTCAATACGTTTTCCCCATTCAACCCGGTGCAGTCTCAAAGGGGATTCCAACTGCACATAGCCATCCATCCATCAAAAATAAAATTATAAGCGAAACTCTTTTTGTGTGGCCGGATATTGGTGGAACTGAAATAGGACAATCGATAGAGCCACTCTTCAACAATCAGGTACAAGCCGCAAAGGAAGACCCATTGTTATATGAAATATTATCACTGATTGAGATCCTAAGAGTAGGGAAAAACAGAGAGAAAAACATAGCGCTTAGTCAACTTAAAAAAATCATCGAGCATTGAGTCACCATATCAATGTAACACGAATCAAAGCCGTTAATAATGCCTTAGAAGAACTAAGGGATAAAGTAGTTTTTGTTGGCGGGGCAACTGTTTCATTGTATGCTGATTCAGCAGCTGAAGAAATTAGGCCAACAGAAGATATAGATATCGTTGTTGAGATATGGGCACGCAAGGATTACTTTGAAATTGATGAAAAACTAAGAAAACTTGGATTTGTTAACGACCAAGAATCTGGAATCATTTGCAGGTACAGAGTAGATGGTCTTGTTGTTGATGTAATGCCAACCAAAAGTGAAATTCTGGGATTTTCCAATAAATGGTATCAGCCAGGGTATGAGCATTCAATTGGCTATAATTTGTCTGAAACAAAAATTAGAATATTTAGTCCCCCCTACTTCCTTGCAAGCAAATTAGAAGCCTTTATGGGTCGGGGAAATCTTGATGGAAGAACAAGCAAAGATTTCGAGGATATTGTTTTTGTCCTGCAGAATCGCTTAAGTATCTGGTCTGAATTAGTAGATTCTAACACTGAAGTATTTCAATATCTCAAACACACATTCGCCAATTTAATGTCGAATCCAAATTTTGAGGAATGGGTTGATTGCCAAGCTGGATTTGGCAACATCTCTGCAACGTATTATATCATGGAAGAATTGAATAAATTCATTCAGCTATCAAAATAAAAATCCCCGGCATTTGCCGAGGATTTTGTAGCCCGTAGGGGAATCGAACCCCTCATTCCTCCGTGAAAGGGAGGCGTCTTAACCGATTGACCAACGGGCCATTTTCGTTTTAGGAGTGCAAAGATAAGTTCTTATGCAATTATGACAAAAAAAAATGAATAGTTCTTACCTTCGCACTTCAAAATAGATTTAAAAGCAACCAACATGAGCACAGTAAAAGTAGCAATCAATGGATTTGGAAGGATAGGACGCTTAGTTTACCGTCAGATCTTCAATATGGAAGGCATTGATATCGTTGCCATCAACGATCTTACCAGCCCAAAGGTTTTGGCCCATCTCCTTAAATACGATACTGCTCAGGGACGCTTTGAGCAGGATGTTCAGTCAACAGACAACTCAATCATTGTAAACGGTCATGAGGTAAAAATATATGCACAGAGGGACCCGGCCCAAATTCCATGGGCATCCCATGAAGTGGATGTTGTGTTGGAATGTACCGGCTTCTTTACTGATAAGGATAAAGCTGCTGCCCACATTACTGCTGGTGCAAAAAAGGTTGTCATCTCAGCACCTGCTACCGGCGATTTGAAGACCATCGTCTTCAACACCAACCATGAAATCCTGGATGGTTCTGAAACCATCATCAGTTGTGCTTCTTGCACCACAAACTGTCTGGCTCCTATGGCCAAGGTTTTGGAAGAGCAATTCGGTATCCTGACTGGTCTCATGACCACTGTTCATGCCTATACCAATGACCAGAATACACAGGATGCACCTCATCCAAAGAATGACCTCCGCAGGGCCCGTGCCGCTGCACAGAACATCGTTCCCAACAGCACTGGTGCAGCAAAAGCCATCGGCCTTGTGCTTCCTTCTTTGAAAGGCAAGCTTGACGGCACAGCACAACGTGTTCCTACACTCACGGGGTCGCTGACAGAACTTACTGTCATGTTGGCCAAGAAAACAACAACTGAAGAAATCAACGCTGCAATGAAAGCTGCTGCCAACGAAAGCTATGGCTACACTGAAGACGAAATCGTATCTGGTGATGTTGTTGGTATCCGCTTTGGTTCTTTGTTTGATGCCACTCAGACCAAGGTACAAACCGTTGGAGATCATCAAATGGTGAGAACCGTGAGTTGGTATGACAACGAAATGAGCTACGTAAGCCAGCTTGTACGCACCGTTCATTATTTTGCACAATTGATTTCCAAGTAATTCAATTTAATTTTACAACCCGGCAGAAAATCCTGCCGGGTTTCTTTTTTAAAATAGCTACCGCATGAGCAAATTCAGCCAATTCAATTTTGGAGGGAAGAAAGCCCTTGTCCGCGTTGACTTCAACGTTCCCCTCAATGAAAACTTCCAGATCACGGATGATACCCGCATGCGTGCGGCCATACCAACCATTCAAAAAGTTCTACAAGACGGCGGATCCGTAATTTTAATGAGCCATTTTGGAAGACCCAAAGACGGCCCAGATAAAAAATACTCACTGATTCATCTGGTGGCGCATTTACAAAAACTTTTGGGAGACGAACCAGAGGTATTTTTTGCATCCGATTGCATAGGAGAAGCTGCAACAAATGCCGCGACCTTGCTCCAAAAAGGTGATGTATTGTTGCTGGAAAATCTCCGCTTTCACAAGGAAGAGGAAAAGGGAGACATGGGATTTGCAGAGCAACTGAGCAAATTGGGAGATGTTTACATCAATGATGCATTCGGCACCGCACACAGGGCCCATGCCTCAACTGCTATTGTTGCAGATTTTTTTGATGCAGACAAGAAAATGTTTGGTTTGCTCATGGAAGGCGAAGTTTCTAGTGCGGAAAAAGTATTGCTCCAATCTGAGAAGCCCTTCACTGCTATCATCGGTGGAGCCAAGGTTTCAGACAAGATTCTGATCATCGAAAATTTGCTTGAAAAAGCCACAGACATCATCATTGGTGGAGGAATGGCCTATACATTCTGGAAAGCACAGGGAAAAGAGATTGGAAACTCCCTTTGCGAGGACGACCGCCTCAGCCTGGCTTCAGCCCTTCTTGAAAAAGCCAAAGCCAAGGGAGTAAATATTCATTTGCCAATCGACAGCACCATCGCAGACAAGTTTGCGGCAGATGCCAATACCTCCAACTGCAACAGTGGTGAAATCCCTGCAGGATGGATGGGCCTTGACATTGGCACCCAAGCCAGGACCGATTTCAGTGAGGTGATCCTGCGAAGCAAGACCATCTTATGGAATGGCCCGATGGGCGTCTTTGAAATGGAGAAATTCCAGATGGGCACCAAGACCATTGCTGAGGCAGTGGCAGCAGCCACCCAAAAAGGAGCCTTCTCGCTTGTGGGCGGCGGAGACAGTGTTGCCGCCGTCAACCAGTTCGGCTTCAACGACAAGGTCAGCTATGTATCCACTGGTGGTGGTGCCATGCTGGAATTTTTTGAAGGAAAGGAATTGCCCGGTATTGCCGCCATCCATAAATGAGCTTTTAACAGAAATTGGCAAAATCGCATGCAACCTTTTATACAATTCAGCTATCTTTAAGCATTAACCTAATTAAAAATAAAAATGAGCACGCGTAACATTGTTCTTATCGTCATCGGAGGTCTTATTCTTTTACTGGGTGGTTGTGGCTGCAGCGGCTATAACGGACTTGTTCAAATGGACCAGAATGTAAAAGGCAAGTGGGCCAACGTAGAAAGTGATTATCAAAGAAGATCTGACCTGATCCCCAATTTGGTGAATACCGTTAAAGGAGCAGCAGATTTTGAGAAAAGTACCCTGGAAGCTGTTGTGAATGCAAGGGCACAAGCTACTCAAACCAAAATCGACGTAACCAACCTCAGCCCTGAAAAAGTTGCAGAATTCCAAAAGGCCCAAAGTCAGTTGAGTGGCGCGATTGGAAGATTGTTGGTCACCATGGAAAAATATCCTGAACTGAAGGCTACAGATGCCTTTAGGGATCTTCAGGCCCAACTGGAAGGAACCGAAAACCGCATCAAGGTTTCAAGAAATGATTTCAACAGCGCTGTACAGGAGTACAATACAAGCGTGAAGAAATTCCCGATGGTATTGTTCAGCGGCATGTTTGGATTCAAGGAAAAAGGATTCTTTGCAGCAGAGGCAGGTGCAGAAAAAGCCCCTACAGTTGATTTTAACAAATAAGATGTTGAACCTTCTGAATATATTCTCAGCAAAACAAAAAGCTTTTTTCTCCAAGGAAGAAGAGGAACGGATGGTGGAAGCCATCCGTTCTGCTGAAATGCAAACCAGCGGAGAAATCAGGCTATATGTGGAAAGCCATTGTAAAATGGTTAACCCATTGGACAGGGCCAAGGAACTTTTCATCCAACTCGAGATGGCAAAGACCCAGGACAGGAATGCCGTACTGCTTTATTTTGCCATGAAGGACAGGCAACTGGCCATTCTGGGTGATGAAGGCATTCATGCTCGTCTTGGACAGGAATTTTGGAACGATGAAATAAAAACAATCATCGCTGAATTCAAACAGCACCATTTTGTGGATGGCATTTGCCATATGATTGAAGATGTTGGCAATGCCCTGAAGCTCAATTTCCCTTATACCAGTGATGATAAAAACGAGCTATCCGATGGGATAGTATTTGGCAAATGATAAAAAGATTTCTCCTACTCCTCCTCACCTTCGGCTTTATTTCTGCCAACGCGCAGATTGAAAAGGAGCTTCCTGCAAAACCGTCTCCACCGAAATTGGTTGTTGATTATACCAACACCCTTGCTCCAGACCAGAAAGCAGCACTTGAGCAAAAACTGGTTGCATTTGATGATTCCACATCAACGCAGATTGCAGTTGTATTGGTTGAAACAACCGGAGACAGGGACATTGCAGATTATGCAGTAGCATTGGGCAGGGCCTGGGGAATTGGGAACAAGGAATTCAACAATGGCATCTTGTTGCTGGTGGCAAAAAATGACAGGAAAATCTGGATTGCAACCGGGTATGGATTGGAGGGTGCATTGCCCGATATCCTCGCAAAGAGGATCATAGAAAACGAGATAAAGCCCAATTTCAAGGGTAGTGATTTTTACCGGGGACTGGATGAAGGCACCGATGCCATCATCTCCGCAACCAAAGGAGAGTACGACGCTCCCGACAACTATGGAAGAAGAAAAGGCGGTGATAAAAGGAGTGTTCCTGGAATCTTCATCATCCTGATCGTATTTGTACTTCTCAGTATTTTCCGCAGGCGCGGTGGCGGCGGCGGTGCAGGTGGATTACTGTTCTTCCCCATGGGTGGCCTTGGCCATGGCGGCGGAAGCAGCAGTGGCAGCAGTGGATTTGGCGGATTCGGCGGAGGCAGCTTTGGCGGTGGTGGTGCAGGCGGAGATTGGTAAATCCGCTCAATACCTTTGACACCCTGAAATGGTCATTCAATTTAACCCAAACCCAACTCCTGGTGCAACTCAGGAATCTCAATATCGGTAAATCCTTTTCGGAGCAGTCTTTCGCGAAAATCAATTTGCACCTCATATTCTCCATGCACAAGGAAAAGCCTTTTCACTTTTGAAATATCCTGGCAAGACAGGAATTGTGACAAGTCCTCATAATCACCGTGTGCGCTCATGCTCCTGATGCTTCCAATCTCTGCATGAATCTCATGTGCAACGCCATAAATGTTGACTTCTTTTCTTCCAGACTGCAGCCTTGCTCCTAGCGAGTGAGGTTCACAATAGCCGGTCATCAAGATACTGTTGCGTGAATTTTCTATGTTGTTGCTGATATGGTGTTTCACGCGCCCGGCATCTGCCATTCCGCTTGCAGAAATAATCACGCAGGGTTCGCTGCTGAAGTTGAGCAGCTTTGACTCATCAACGGTTTTGATGAATTCCAAGCCAGCGAAATTGAAGGGGTCATCATCATTCTCCAATACCTTTCGGATCCTGTTGTTGAAGTCTTGCGGATACTTTTTCACAATGGCTGTGGCATGAACGCTGAGCGGACTATCCACATAATAGTTAACCTCTGGCAACCTCCTTTCAAGTTCCAGTTGGTTCAGTGCGTAAAGCAACTCCTGTGTTCGGCCAACACTGAAAGCTGGGATGATGAGTTTGCCTTTCTTTTTGATGCAGGTTTTCTCAATCCATTCCAATAACTTATCCGGAGTAGGCTGATGAAGGTCGTGCAGGGAATTGCCATAAGTGGATTCGATGATGATGACATCAGCCTGAGAAAATGTAGCGGGAGACTTTAATATCGCATCTCGATAACGACCAATGTCTCCGCTAAAGGTTATCTGTTGCGGTTTTCCTGCAGCTATTACGCGAAGGTGAACGGCAGCACTTCCAATGATATGCCCGGCATCTGTATACTGTAGCTCGATGCCATCTTCAATGGTAAACCAAACACCGTAATCCACAACCCTGAACTGATCCATCGCCTTCTGCGCCTCCTCAGTGGTGTACAAGGGTTTTAGCAGTGGTAATCCAGCAGCTTTTCGTTTCTTGTTGGTATACTTGATATCGTCTTCCTGTATTCCTGCGGAGTCTTCCAGCAAAACTGCCGTGAGCTCTCGCGTTGCTGGCGTTGCAAAAATCTTGCCGTTGAATCCATCGCTCACCAATTTGGGAATCAGTCCACTATGATCAATATGGGCATGTGAAAGCACCAGGTAGTCCACCTCTTTGGGATCAAAACCCCAATGGCGGTTCAATGCATCTGTTTCCTTGCCCATGCCCTGAAACATGCCACAATCCAAGAGAATCTTTTTACCGGAATCAAGGGTTAGCAGGTGCTTTGAGCCAGTAACACATCTGGCAGCACCATGGAATGAAATTTTCATATCCTAATCTACGCAAGAATATGATCAGATCAATTGCTTGATCAAAAAAGAAATGCAATCCCTGTGTAAATGCAAATTATTGAATGGTCAACTTGAACATGGAATCAGCACCCAAAAATCCTTCCAATTCATCTCCCACTACACATTCCCCAACGCCGGCTGGTGTTCCGGTAAAAATAACATCCCCAATGTTCAAGGAAAAATAATTGGATACATGGGCGATGATCTTGTCAAAACTATGGATCATGTCTTTGGTATGACCAGATTGAACCAATTCACCATTTTTTTTCATGGAAAACTGCACATTGTTTTTGTCAAAATTTTCAGGGATTGGGGTCCACTTGCCCAGTACTGCTGAATTGTCCCATGCTTTGGCTTTTTCCCAGGGAAGGCCTTTTTTCTTCAATTCGGCCTGAATATCACGCGCGGTAAAATCGATGCCCACTGAAATGGCGTCATAATATTTGTTGGCCGTTCTTTCTTGAATATATTTCCCATTCTTGCATATGCGCAAGACCACCTCACATTCATAGTGCAATTCATTGGTGAATTCAGGATAATAAAACGGACTATTGGATTGAAGCAACGCACTTTTTGGCTTGATGAAAATAACTGGTTCATCAGGCACTTCATTGCCAAGTTCCTTGGCATGCTCTGCATAATTGCGTCCGATACATAAAAATTTCATGTCTTCACTATTTAGGTAAGGTGGATATTCAAGATTCGTCATTGGAACTGGATATTTATAATGCTTTCCCAAAGATAATGGCTTTGGACTAATTCAAAATTCAAGATGATTGACCGCTGCCATTGTCCGTTCAAGCCCAGTCAACACAAATTCTTCAATGGCCAGGGAAGACCTTTCAAGTTTCAGCGAAACCAGGATCTCTTCTTTCTTGTCCCATTTCCCCAGCACATGCTCCACCTGTCGGCCCCTGGGGAAATCATTCCCTATACCAAACCTTAGTCTGGCATATTGGGTAGTGCCCATCAATTCCTGGATGCTTTTGAGCCCATTATGGCCACCATCGCTTCCAGAAGGCTTGATTTTGATCTTGTTGAGCGGGACGGATAACTCATCTACCAACACCAACATGCGGCTGATGTCTATATTTTCCTTTTCCAACCAGTATTTGACGGCTTTCCCACTCAAATTCATGTAGGTAGTGGGCTTGATACAGATGATTTTTTTTCCTTTAAGGCTGATTGCTGACGTATACGCCAAACGATCCATGGAAAATATACCCTTGTGCTTGGCCACAAAATGATCAAGGATATCAAATCCAATATTGTGCCGGGTATGTTCATACTCGAAGCCAATATTGCCAAGGCCCACAATTAAAAATTTATCCATAAAAAAAGCCCCAAGATAGAATCAAGGGGCTGTAAAGAAAAACTTTTAGGCTTATTTTTTTCCTTTTGCAGGAGCCGCTGCTTCTTCTTGCTTCAGCTGACGTGTCATGGTCACTGATGCAATTGGAATACGGGGAGAGTTCATGATCTCCAGGTTTTCAGCAGGGATATCCTGAACACGGATATTTCCATTCAGTTCCAGGTTGGTGAGGTCAACTTCAATGTTCTCCCTAAGGTACTTAGGATAGGTCTTGAGTTTTACAGACTTCAGCCTGATTTCAAGCTTTCCACCCGCTTTCACACCAGCAGCAGTGCCGGTAAATTTCAAGGGAATGGTTGCGCTAACCTTCTTGCCTTCTACAAGCTCAAGCAGGTCAAGATGCGTGAGTTTGTCTGATACCTTGTTAAATTGCAAGTCTTTCAAAATGCAAGTGTAAGATTTGCCATCAACCTTCATTTCCACGAGCTGGAAATCTGGAGTGTAGATG
>CALPWM020000054.1 GCA_943327275.2 Chitinophaga pinensis | reverse complement strand
TGGGTTGGTCTATCACCTATTTTGTAAACTTCTATCTGATCAACCGTTATTTGGTTAAATACCTTGATCGTTGGTTGCTACTAAAGGAATTCAAATGAGAAACATCCTCATCATATCCCCCCACTATCCTCCTTCAAACCTGGCAGCAGTGCACCGTTCGCGTCTGTTTGCGCAACACCTGCCCGCTTTTGGTTGGAATCCCATCATCCTGACTGTACATGAGGATTTCTATGAGGAGGCACTGGATTGGAACCTACACAAACTCATCGCTGCCGATCAGCGCATAGAAAAGGTTTCAGCATTCAAAGTGGGTAAGCCAAGGCTCGTGGGTGATATTGGATTGCGTGCTTATTTTCGGTTGAGGAGGAGAGCACTTGAACTCATCAGGGCTGAAAAAATAGACTTTGTCTACATTCCCATTCCTTCCTTCTACACGGCCCTCTTGGGGCCTTATCTTTTTAAAAGGACGGGTATTCCTTATGGCATTGATTATATCGATCCATGGGTGCATACATTTCCGGGATCCAACAAACTTTTCTCTCGCCATTGGTTCAGTACCCAACTGGCAAAACTCCTTGAACCTATCGCCATAAAACACGCTGCTTTGATCACCGGTGTCTCGGAAGGCTATTACACGCCAGTACTCGATCGAAATCCACACCTGAAAACCCAGGCCCTCACGGCCGCTATGCCCTACGGCGGCGAAGAATCTGATCATGATTTTATAAAGGGAAAAGGGAAGGAATCTTTTTCGACCCCCCAGCCATCGGCTGGCAATCTAAACCCTTCAACCTCTTCAACAATAAAATTCATCTACGCCGGTGCAATGCTGCCCAAAGCCTATAAACCACTTGATAAAATTTTCAAGGCCCTTAGTCAATTTCAACCCCCTCAACCCGCTCAACCTCTTCAACCACCTCAACCCCTTCAACCCCTTCAACTCCATTTCATCGGCACCCTCGGCACCATCAAACCCATCGCTGAAAAACATGGCCTCTACGGAACCACTGTTTTCGAGCACCCAGACCGCATCCCATACCTCGACGTGCTTACACAGCTTGAAGCTGCTGATGCAGTATTCATCCTCGGCAGTACAGAGCCGCACTACACACCCAGCAAGGTCTATCAGGGTGTGCTATCAGGTAAACCAATCCTCGCGGTCTTGCATGAGCAAAGCACGGCGGTGAATGTATTGAGGGCTTCCAATGCCGGCATTGTCATCACCATGAAAGGGGAGGAAGACCTTGACACCCTATCTGACCGTTTTCTAGAGGGCCTCCGAGAGTTCGAAAACATCCGCAAAGCCTTCGATCCAAACAGGATTAACCGGGCTGCATTTGAACAATACTCCGCCAAAGCAGTAACTGCACAGTTGGTGGAAAAGCTGGATGAGATTGTTTCTTCACTATCTTGAATGAGTTAAATCAAGTTCGTTGAAATTCGGGATTAATCTGTTTTGTTTAATTCTTTAAGGCAACTGTTTAAGATAACTTCTAACATTGAAGAGAAAGGTTACTTTTTAAATTAAGGCATATCGCATCCCTAGCCATCATATCTACCCACCCGATTCAGTACAATGCACCTTTGTTCAGGCATTTGGCTGCTTCCGGAGATTTTAATGTAAAAGTTTTTTATACCTGGGGGCAGGCAAAAGGGAAGGTCATTGACAAGGACTTTGGCATTGAAAGGGAATGGGACATTGACCTGCTTTCTGGCTATGATCATTCCTTTGTGCAGAACACTTCCTCCGAACCTGGATCCCATCATTATAAGGGCATCATCAATCCATCATTGATCAATGAGGTGAAGGCATTCAATCCCGATAAGATCATTGTCTATGGCTGGAAATTCAAGTCTCACCTCCAACTCATGCGTCATTTCAAAGGGAAAACGCCTTTGTATTTCCGCGGTGATTCAACACTCCTCGACGATGCTGTCGGTTTCAGCATAAAAAAATCACTGCGCCGTTTACTGCTTCAGTGGGTCTATGGACATGTGGATTTTGCCCTGAGCCCTGGAACTGCTTCTGATAAATATTTTCTGAATGCAGGCTTGTCTGCAAATCAAATTATACGAGCGCCCCACGCCATCGACAATGAACGATTTTCAAACCCAAGTGATGGTAATTTATCATATCTTGAGGAATCGCTAAGGTGGCGAAGTGAACTCTCAATTTCAGATCACACTTGTGTATTCCTGTATGCAGGAAAATTGCAATGTTTAAAAAATCCCCAATTGTTGATTAGGGCATTCTTACGTTTAAAATCAAATTACAAAGATGTCTTTCTTGTTGTGGTTGGTAATGGGGAGTTAGAAAATGAATTGAAAGAAAGATATTCCAATGAAATTAATTTTCAAAAATATATTCATTTTCTTCCATTTCAGAATCAATCAATGATGCCAGTTGTCTATAGGCTTGGTGATATTTATGTTTTACCAAGTAATAGTGAAACCTGGGGATTAGCCATCAACGAAGCAATGGCCTGCGGAAGACCGGTGATTGCATCTGACAAATGCGGTGCCGCTGCAGCCATGATAAAGAATAACGAGAATGGATTTGTATTCAAGGCCGGGGATGAAAATGATTTGTACAACTGCATGGAAAAAATGGTCAACGCAGATCTTTCTTCGATGGGTGCAAGAGCTCAGGAAACTGTTCAGCATTTTAGTTATGCATCTTTTGCAAGTGCATTACAAAGCCTGGCTTAACCTTGACTTATTAATTCCATAAAATAACACTTTACCCCCCGCCACAACACACAACACACAACCCAGAAGCCACAACTCTTTCAACATCACCCTAACCCTCATATACCGCAAACGCAACCCGGCTTTCTTCAGCATCGAAAAAGTATTTGATGTTGTCGCCAAAGAAGCAAACGCAGCTGGAACCGATGCTGTTGAAAAGGTCGAGATGCCTTTTACAAGCAGGGGAATATTTTCCATCATCTTCAACCTGCTGTATTTGTCCCGCTTTAAAAAGGGATTGTTTCACATCACTGGTGATGTGCATTATGCAATATTGGCATTGCCCAAGGACAGAACCATTCTCACCATCCACGACCTTGTGTTTTTGCATACATACACAGGCCTGCGGCGTGCTTTGTTAAAATGGATCTTTCTTGATCTCCCTGTTAGAAAAGCAAAATACATCACCACCATCTCGGAAAAATCCAAGCAGGAAATCCTTGATTATACAAACTGCGATCCCAAAAAGATCTTGGTCATCCCCAACCCAGTTGATCCAATCTTCGCCACTTCAACCTCTTCAACCTCTTCAACTTCTTCAACCTCTATCAACCTCCCTCAACCTCTCTCAAACAACCTCAACCCTTCAACCCCTTCAACCACTTCAACCCTCCTCTTCCTCGGCACCAAACCAAACAAAAATCTGGAACTCACCATCGCTGCACTGTTTGGCCTGGACCTTCACTTGCGCATCATTGGTGAACTGACCAGAAAACAAGAGGAGATGTTGGCCAAATTCAAGATCAATTACTCTGTTGTTTTCAGCATCTCGCCCGAACAATTGGTGGAAGAATACCGGAATGCTAAAGTCATCCTATTCCCATCTACTTATGAGGGCTTTGGATTGCCAGTCATTGAAGGGTTTCAGGCGGGAAGACCCGTTATTACCAGCAATATTTCACCCATGAAAGAGGTGGCAGGCGATGCTGCTGTATTGGTTGACCCATACTCGGTTGCATCGATCCGGGAAGGGGTAATTAACCTATTGTCCAGTCATCAACGCCAAATGGAATTGGTGGAAGCGGGAAAAGAAAAAGTAGCAAACTACCAGCCCGGCTTCATCGCAGGGCTTTACCAGGAGTTGTGGAGAAAGCTTGGGCATGCTGATTAGAATGTAGAATTCATATAGTTTTCGCAATCTATTTTATCATGTATTTTAAAACCTAAAGTTTCAATTTATAAGGTTGTTAACGCAGGCCGTCTTGGGACTGATGCCAATTTTTGACATTACGAACAAAATTCATCAATCCTAATCATCTCATCTCATCTCATACCAATATTGCTAACATTAATCTTCACCTAAAAACAGTACTCACTTGTGTGGCATAACAGGCATATTGCATTTCAACAAGCTTCCTGACGCACCCCAACGGGTAGTGCGGATGACCAATGCCATTGCCCACCGTGGGCCGGATGCAGAAGGCTTCTATGACGATCCTTATATTGCATTGGGGCATCGCCGCCTTTCCATCATCGATCTGAGCGGTGCTGCTAACCAGCCATTTTTTGACAGAACAGGCAATTACGTGATGGTGTTCAATGGTGAGATTTACAATTACCTTGAACTCAAACAAAGGCTTTCTGATTACCCATTCACCACTTCAAGTGATACAGAAGTCTTGATGGCGGCTTTTTGCAAATGGGGGATTGATTGTGTGAAAGAACTGGAAGGGATGTTTGCCTTTGCACTTTGGGATAAACGCAATGAAACACTCTGGTTGGCAAGGGACAGGATGGGGGTGAAGCCGCTCTATTTTTTCAGGAACGAAAATGCATTTGCCTTCTCCTCTGAAAAACGTTCACTGTTGGCTTCCTCCTTGATCAATCCTCAGATTGATCAGCAATCTTTGTTTGAATTTCTTTCACTGCAGTCTACCGGCTATCCCAATGCAATCTTCAATAATATTCACCAATTGCAGGCGGGATGTTGCATGAAGCTTACTGAAAACGCATCAGATACCATCAGGTATTGGAGTTTGACGGACAACAAAACAACGATTGAAAGAGACCCGGCAACCATAAGGAAAACCCTCTTCGATAAAATGAATGAGGCGGTGGCAAAACGGATGATGAGTGATGTTCCGATGGGCGCCTTTCTTTCAGGCGGAATAGATTCATCTGCAGTGGTGGCCTTGATGAGCCTCAATTCCCGTGAAAAAATAAACACCTTCAATTTATCCTTCACGGAAAAAGAATATGATGAGTCAGGATATGCTGAAACCATTGCCAATCGCTTTGGTACCAACCATGTCAAGCACTTGCTAAGACCTGAAGATTTTCTTGACAAGGTTGTAGCTGGCTTGGATGCCATGGACAGTCCATCCGCTGATGGCATCAATACTTTTGTGCTCTCTGCTGCCATTCGCTCTGCAGGATTGAAGGTGGCACTCACCGGAATCGGCGGTGATGAACTGTTTGCCGGCTATCCAGGTTTCATGCGATATTATAAACTTAACAACGCGAGTACGGGGTACCAACTTTCTTACCCACTGCGAAAGATGGCTTCATTGCTCCTGCAATATTCACCATCCAACAAAAACAAAAGGCTTGCAGAAATGCTCGCCATTACAGATACCAGCATCAGCAATGTTTATCCCATCATCCGGAAAATATTTTCTCCTGATTTGATCAGGCAATTGGTGAACACCAATGTTCAACAAATCGGGTTGGAAAAAATGTTGAAAGATGATTTGCGGAAAATTGAAAAATTTGATTTGTTCAGCCAATACAGCATCGCTGAATACATGGGCTATACCCAGCATACCCTTTTGAAGGATGCCGATCAAATGAGCATGGCCGTGGGTCTGGAAATCCGTGAACCATTTTTCGATCACCAATTGGTTGAATATGTCCTTTCGATTCCAGATCATATCAAGTATCCAAATTTCCCGAAACAATTGATGGTAGAGGCTTTGGAGCCATTGCTTCCCAATGAAGTGGTGCATCGCAAGAAACAAGGATTTGTATTGCCATGGGAAAAATGGATGCGCGCAGAGCTGCAGTCATTCTGTGCATCGCAGATCAAAGGACTTTCCCAGCGTGAATTCATCAGGGGGGACGCACTGCTCAAATACTGGGATCGTTTTCTCAAACATGATCCGTCTGTCAGGTGGATGGAACTCTGGCAATTTGTTGTCTTGGGCTACTGGCTGAACAAAAACGGCATAAATAATTAATCCCACAATAAACCATTCATTGAACCCTAAAAAAACAAGACTGCTGATTTTCTGCGACTGGTATGCACCAGCATTCAAAGCAGGTGGTCCGATACGATCGATCGTGAATTTTGTTGATCGCTTCAAGAATCAATATGATATTCATGTATTCACCTCTGATCGCGACATCAATGAGAAAAAGCCTTTCAAGAACATCCAGGTTGACCATTGGCTGGAAAAAGATGGATACCATATCTGGTATTATTCTCCGGGCACCATGACGTATAAAAAAGTGAAGTCGGTGATTGCTGAAATCAACCCGGATAAAATATACCTGAACAGCATGTTCTCTAACATGATCAAACCGATGGTCGCGGCCTACATGTCTGGTCGGCTGATTATCGCACCTAGGGGCATGCTGCGCCGGTCAGCGCTTGTAGTAAAGCCGATAAAAAAAATGATCTACCTCAGGCTGCTCAAACTGATGGGCCTGGCGCCCTACCTGAGTTTTCACTCCACAGGAGAACATGAAACAAAGGATATCAAACGTTTTTTCCCCAAAGCCAAAAGAATTGTACTGGCACCCAATCTTCCGGTTGCCGTCAACAAAAACCTCATCCAGTCAGAGAAAGCAATTGGAGAATTGCGTATCGTGTTTGTCGGCAGACTTCATCCCATCAAAAAATTGGATTTCCTGTTGGATGCCCTGGTCAAGGCCAAGGGGGATATTGCCCTCGATATTGTAGCCACCCGTGAGGATGCTGATTATTGGCGCAAGTGCAAGAAGCTTATTGGCAAAATGCAATTTAAAACAGACATCAACAGTTATATCGACCTACCCCATGCCAAAATAAAACCCCTTCTTGAAAAATCCCATCTTTTTGTTTTGCCAACGGAAGGAGAAAATTTTGGACATGCCATCTTTGAAGCATTGGCGGTGGGCTGTCCGGTACTGATCAGTGACCAAACCCCTTGGAGAAATCTTGGGTCAAAAAAAGCAGGCATCGACCTTCCACTAGCAGATCTTTCATGTTTTACAAAGGCCATTCAAACCTTTGTTGACATGGGCGATGATGAGTGGCAGGAATACAGGAATGGCGCATTGGCATTGGCTCGGGACTATGAAAACAACCTCGAGGCTGTTTCCCAATACAAACAATTGTTTGAAGATGTTGAATAGAAAAACATTATGCAAATATGCTGAATACAAACAGCCATCCAATGAAAGTTGAATTCACCCAATACGACGCAAACAACAAGGCTTATGCCGCCAGCATCGGCGCCTCCAGACCAAAGCAACTGCTATGGTTTCTCTGCAGCCCATTGTTGATTCAAAATCCATTGATACCATTCAGCGGACTCAGGAAATGGGTGCTCAAATTATTTGGCGCAACAATTGGAACAGAAGCCAGGATTCGTCCGGGTGTGCACATAAAATACCCCTGGAAACTGAATATGGGCGACCATGTTTGGCTCGGAGAGAATTGTTGGATCGACAACATCACGGATGTCGTCATCGGCAGCCATGTTTGCATCTCTCAAGGTGCGATGCTTTGTACCGGAAACCATGATTACACATCCCCGGGATTTACACTGGTAGCGAAGTCCATCATCATCGAAGATGGGGTTTGGATTGGTGCAAAAGCCCTGGTGGGTCCGGGCCTCACCGCATTTTCACATAGTGTATTGACCGCCGGCTCCATCGCCACCAAAAACCTTGATGCCTTTGGCATTTACCAAGGCAATCCAGCAAGTTTCGTTAAATCAAGAACCATTAAGCCCTAATGATGAATCCCTCAACCCCTTCACCCCCCCAGCCTTCGGCTGGCAAGTTCAACCCTTCAACCTCTTCAACTCCGAAGGTTTCCATCATCACCGTCTCCTTCAACTCCGCCCAAACGATCGCAGAAACACTGCGATCAGTGGCCTCCCAATCTTACCCCAATATCGAGCACATCATTGTAGATGGGGCTTCCACAGATCAAACCATGAAGATTGTGGCCGATTTTCCACATGTGGCAAAAAGCATTTCAGAGGCAGATGAAGGCATTTATTTTGCCATGAACAAAGGCATTGGAATGGCCTCGGGCGATCTGATTGGAATCCTGAATGCAGATGACCTGTATGCAGACAATAAGGTAATTGAAAAGGTTGCCGCTGCTTTCAAGGATCCCTCAATCGATGCAACCTATGCAGATCTTGTATTTGTGGATAGGGAAGATGTTTCAAAAGTGTTCAGAACCTGGCAGTCAGGGCCTTTCAAGCCATATTCTATGTACAATGGCTGGATGCCCCCTCATCCGACTTTTTTTGTTCGCCGATCCTTGTATGAGAAGTGCGGGCTTTTTAATACAACACTTAGCTCTGCGGCGGACTATGAACTCATGTTGCGATTCTTGATGAAGCATGAAGTAACTTTGTTCTATATCCCCCAAATCATTATCAAAATGCGTCAGGGTGGAAAAAGCACGGCTTCCTTCGGCAACAGGATCAAAGCAAATTTAGAAGACAGAATGGCCTGGAAAATGAATGGTTTGAAACCTCATTTGTTTACATTAATTTTGAAGCCATTACGAAAAATCAAACAATTCATTTCACATGGGTAAAGTTGCATTGGTAACTGGCGTCAACGGACAAGACGGGGCATACCTCACAGAGCTTTTGTTGGACAAAGGATACACCGTACATGGCATCAAAAGACGTTCTTCCCTTTTCAATACAGCACGCATCGACCATCTTTACCAAGACCGTCACGAGAAGGGAGTGAAGCTCACCCTTCATTATGGAGATCTGACAGATTCCACCAACCTCATCAGGATCATTCAGGAAACACAACCAGATGAGATTTATAACCTGGCGGCAATGAGCCATGTAAAAGTGAGTTTTGATACACCCGAGTATACCGCCAATGCAGACGGTATCGGTACACTCCGCATCCTGGAAGCCGTCCGTTTGCTTGGACTAACAAAAAAGACAAAAGTATACCAGGCCTCTACCTCTGAGCTTTATGGTTTGGTGCAGGAAGTTCCACAAAGGGAAACAACGCCTTTTTATCCGAGATCACCCTATGCTGTTGCTAAAATGTATGCTTACTGGATCACGGTGAACTACCGTGAAGCCTACGGCATGTTTGCTGTCAATGGAATTTTGTTCAACCACGAAAGTCCATTGCGTGGTGAAACTTTTGTAACAAGAAAAATCACCCGTGGGGTGGCAAAAATCGCCCTGGGTATGCAGGACAAGATTTATCTTGGAAACATGGATGCCAAACGCGATTGGGGCCATGCAAAAGACTATGTTGAAGCCATGTGGTTGATTCTGCAGCAAGATGTTCCTGAAGACTATGTGATTGCAACTGGAGTTACTACCACTGTTCGTGATTTTGTGAAGATGGCATTTGCAGAAGTGGGTGCTGTATTGGAATTCAAGGGAGAAGGCGTGGAAGAGAAGGGATATGTGGTTGCATCCAACAATCCTGATTTTCCGATTGAAATTGGCAAAGAAGTGGTTGCTGTTGATGCAGCTTATTTCAGGCCAACCGAAGTGGATCTCTTGATTGGTGATCCAACCAAATCTAAAACAAAGTTGGGCTGGAAACCTAAATACGACCTGCCCATGTTGGTGAATGATATGGTCAGCAGTGATGTAAGGCTTTTTCAAAGGGAGAAACTCTTGAAAGAGTCTGGCTTTGACGTAAATAACCAATATGAATAAGGACTCCAAAATATTCATCGCCGGTCACCGTGGAATGGTAGGCTCTGCCATTCATAGGAAATTGCTCAGTGAAGGATTTACCAACATCATGGTACGTACATCCTCGGAACTGGACCTCCGCGTGCAAGAACCCGTCAATGAATTTTTCGAGACTGAGCAAATAGACTACGTTTTTCTCGCTGCCGCAAAAGTGGGCGGCATTATGGCAAACAACACATATCGCGCAGATTTTCTTTACGAGAATCTGATGATTCAAAGCAACGTCATCCATTCAGCCTATGCTACTGGAGTTAAAAAATTAATGTTCCTGGGTTCGTCTTGCATCTACCCCAAATTGGCGCCACAGCCCATGAAGGAAGAATATTTATTGACAGGCTTACTTGAATCGACCAATGAGCCCTATGCCATCGCCAAGATTGCTGGGATTAAAATGTGTGACGCCTACCGTGCGCAATATGGTTGCAACTTTATATCAGTGATGCCCACCAATCTGTATGGTCCCAATGATAACTATGACCTGCAGAACGCCCATGTATTGCCTACCCTGATCAGGAAGTTTCATGAGGCAAAGCAAAACGGAGATCCTGCAGTAACCATCTGGGGAACAGGAACCCCCAAGCGGGAATTCCTTCATGCAGATGATCTTGCTTCGGCCTGTTTTTTCCTGATGGAAAACTACAATGAAGAAGGATTGGTCAACATCGGTACCGGTGAGGATGTTACCATTACTGAACTGGCCATGTTGATCAAAGAAGTCGTTGGGTATGAAGGCAGTTTGGTTTATGACCATACCAAGCCAGATGGAACTCCCAGGAAATTGATGGATGTGTCCAAGCTCACACAACTTGGCTGGAAATATTCGATTGAGCTGAAGGATGGCCTGAAACGGGTGTATGGTGATTACAAAAACTCCCACCCCTAAACCCCTAAACACCATCTTCAGTTTCTTCACCAAAAAGCCCCTTCCTTCCTTCCCGTTTCATCAACTGAAAACGGATGTACATTCCCATATCATTCCTGGAATTGACGATGGCTCGCCCGATGCAGAAACTT
>CALPWM020000053.1 GCA_943327275.2 Chitinophaga pinensis | reverse complement strand
TTTTGCGTCATTTCTTTTTCTTCCATGGTATTTGATTTGCAATTAATACTGCTCAAATGGCTTGCCATCTTCTGCTGACAAGCCAAATTGTCGCGTTTTCTACCTGAGAAATGCAAATTTCTGCCTTTTCCACGAAAGTTTACCTTTGCAGCATGAAGAAAGTGGTTTTAAATAGAAAAATCAGCAACAGGGTAGTGAGTGGACATCCATGGATATTTTCCAATGAGATCGATTTGATAGATGATGAGCTGGTGGCAGGAGACATTGCTGATGTGTATACCCATGACTTTAAATTCGTGGGAAGGGGCTATATCAACCCGGTTTCAAGGATCCCAGTGAGGCTCCTTACCAGAAATAAGGCTGAGGAAATCAATGCAGCTTTCTTCCAAAGGCGGATTTTGGAAGCATGGGAGTACCGTAAAAAAATTGGTTATACCGAAAACTGCAGGTTGATTTTTGGAGAAGCGGACGGATTGCCACAGTTGATCATCGACAAGTTCAACGACTATTTTGTACTTCAAACCCTAGCACTCGGGATTGACAAGTGGAAAAATGAGATCGTAACAGCACTTGAAAACATATTTTCTCCCAAGGGCATCTATGAACGCAATGATGTTGCTGTCAGGGAACTCGAAGGGATGGAGCAGAAAAAAGGATTTCTTTCCAAGCCATTTGATACCAAGATTCCGATTGTTGAAAATGGACTAAAATTCCTGGTAGATGTAGAGAAGGGGCAGAAGACAGGCTATTTTCTTGACCAAAGAGACAACCGCAGGGCCATCGAACATATCGTCAAGGGGGCTGATGTGTTGGGTGCATTTTGCTATACAGGCACCTTTGAAATCCATGCAGCCAGCTACGGCGCAAAACATGTCCTAGGGCTGGACATCTCTGAAAATGCTGTAGAGCAGGCCAGGGAAAATGCGGCCCTCAACCAGCTTGACAACATCAGTTTTCAGGCAATCAATGCCTTTGATGCACTGAAGCAATGGAGCAAAGAAGATAAAAAATGGGATGTTGTGATGCTTGATCCTCCCTCATTTACCAAAAGCAGGGAGAATGTTCAGAATGCCATTGGTGGATACAAGGAAATCAACCTCAGGGGAATGAAACTTTTGAAGCCGGGAGGTTTCCTTGTGACATCATCTTGCACAAATCTCGTACAACCGGATGTATTTTATCAAACCATTGAGATGGCGGCCAAGGATGCAAAAAGAAACTTGAGACAGGTGGCATTTCAATCACAATCTGCTGACCATCCGATCATCAGGGGATTGGAAAACACCAATTATCTCAAGTTCCTTATTGTTCAGGTCCTTTAGGATCAGTTCAGACCAGCAAGGGCTTCCTTGATGGCATCAAAATTGGGAAGATCACCTGCGCTTTCAAGCACTTCAGCATACTGCACCACGCCATCCTTGTCAACCACAAAGGCTGCCCTGCGCGCAACACCTTTCATGTCGAGCACAAATTCATCATAGAAAGCACCGTATGCCTGGGAAGTTTCCTTGTTAAAATCAGAGAGCAGCGGGAAATTGTACTGTTGCTCTTCCTTGAACTTACCAAGACTAAAAAGAGAATCTACAGAAATGCCAACAACATCAGCATTGAGTGATGTATAAACATTCAGGTTGTCTCTTACTGAACAGAGTTCAGTTGTGCAAACACCGGTAAAAGCCAGTGGAAAGAAGAGGATTACCAGGTTTTTACCTTTGTAATCTGCGAGATTTACCTTGTTCTTTTCTGTATTGAAAAGACTGAAATCGGGAGCAATTTGTCCTTTTTGAATAGCCATTGTTTCTTGTTATTTTAATGAAATTAATTTACCCTGCGAATTTACAACAGAGAAACAGTATTTTTTGTTTGCCGGGAAAAAGATTGTAGCTGGTCGAAAGAAACAAAAGACCGCCCATTGATCAAAACTTGGGACAGAGAATGACTTCGGCATGTTTGGGCTTGATGGCCAGGTAACCAAGCGAAATTTCAAAGCCTCCCCTATTGAGACTGGCAGGAGCTAAGGTTGAAATATTGATATCATAACTGATTCCGATAGAAAGCTGGTTGACATCAAACTTCAACACCGGAACGATGGCATCATTGTAACGGTAATACATCCCGGCGTGAACCGTAGTGGTTGAAGCATACTCGTCTCCCATTCGTTTTGAAAAGGTACCACCCGCCATCATCTCCCTGAATGGCTTCTGATCGGTTATATCGCCATGAAAGGTGATGTAGGTAACATCATCAAGATTTAGCTTCAATCCTCCGGAAACCACCCATTTGGGCAAATGTGCGATGTTGCCATAAAATGAATTCATGGGTTTATTGAAATGATGATACGCCAATCCCCCAAAAATATAATGTTGGTCGTTGCTACCCAAGGTGGTATTGAAACTCATACCCACCGACATATCCGCATAGGAGTACCCGCCAGTAAAGGTCTCACCATCCGGAATGGAACCATTGTAATAAAACCCATCATACTGGCTGTTGGTGGTTACCCTTGAACGGTCAAGCCTGCGGTTGACCACTCCCCCCATGAACCCAAGCGACAAATATGAAACCTTGTTGGTGCTGAGTGACTTGTGAAAATTCACCATGGGAAGCATGTGCACCGTCTGCAATTGAACTGTTCCTGCCTTGTCATATAGTACCTGACCTCCAACTGTCAGAAAATCTTCCCCCCTGCCGACTGGAAATTTGTATTCCGCATTGATAGAACCTGTTTGATAGGGGAATGTCACACTGTTCCACTGGTTGCGGTAAACCCCTTGAATACGCACATCCCCTTCATAAAGCCCTGCCAGTGCAGGATTGCGCAAGAGCGGTGCTTCATAGAACTGTGAAAAATGAAGGTCCTGGCCTTTCACCACATTGCTCAATACCATGAAAGAGACAAAATGAACCAGAAAGCGAAATGAAAAAATGTAATGGCGTTTTATCATCTGATCAATGTAACATCTCCTTTCAATGTGATGATATTGCCATTTTCACACACCAAATCAATCATATAAATATAAACATCCGGGGTAACAAATTGCCCCTGGCGCTTTCCATTCCAGGCAGCATTCTGATCGTTGGCGAGGAAGTTTTCTTTGAGGTAGATCAATTGTCCCCACCTGCTGAAAATCTTCATCGACCTGATCTTTTCGATGCCCCTTCCACGGGGATAAAAAACCTCATTGATACCATCCCCGTTGGGAGAAAATGTATTGGGAATAAAAAGATTATCCCCTGTGCATGTAGCGAATACATTGATTACATCCTTGGACATGCAACCTTCTGGAGTGTAGGCAAATAAAGTATAGGTTGCAGAATAGGATGGAGTCGTGACAGGTGTCTTGCAATCGCTGCAATTGAGGAACAAGGCCGGAACCCATTGTACACGGCTCACATCGGGAGAATAAACAGGCTTTAGTTGGAGCGGATAACCTGCCATGATGGTGGTATCCCGGCCGGCATTGACGGTTGGCAGAGGAATGACCGTTACCACTACATCATCCATGGTAACAAAACAATTGTAGGCATCCTTACCCGTAACGGTATACGTTGTGGTTTGCGTAGGCTTTACTGTAGGGCCAGCAATATCTGTGCGACTCAAGCCGTTGGCGGGTGTCCAAGAATACAGCAGGGTTCCCCTTGCCTGCAATCGTATGGCATCGCCAATACAAACCAAGGTATCGGCTGGAGCCATCACAGTAGTGGGCTGAATCACATTGATGTTGATTGAATCAATTGTGGAACAACCAACGGCAGAGGTTCCTTTGACAAAATAAATGGCATCTGAAACAGGGTTGATAAACGGCTGTTCACAATTGGCGCAACTGAGGGTTGGACCGGAATACCATTCATACGTGGCTGCTCCTTTGGGTTTGAGTTGAATGGGTGTACCCAAACAAAGGATTGAATCCGCTCCGGCATCCAATGAAGGAATGGGATGCACCACCAGATTTTGAACAAGGGTATCACTGCACCCTTTTTGATTGGTGGCATGAATGCGGACCGGATAATTCCCCGCTTTTCTGAACAGCTGCTTTTCAGGGTTTTGATCGCTTGCACTGTTGCCATTCGTAAAATCCCAGAACCAAGATACAATGGGCGAATTGTTGGGACGCACCTCAATACCACTAAACTGTATAATATCCTCCTCGCAGACAGGGACCTTTGAAACATTCATTGCAATATCAGGCCTGGCCTGTATGTCGATATATTGTAAACGGGTCAGGGTATCAACACAACCAAGGGAACTGGTGACTGTCATCTTCACATGATAAAGACCTGGAGATCCATAAAAATGATAGGGTCGGTTTCCACGCCCGCTATCCAGATCACCAAAATCCCAATTCCATTCTGTCAGCTGATCGTTGGAAAGACTGAGGTCTGTGAAATTGACGCCACCCCGATCACAATAAAACAATACATCTCCCTTGAATACCGGGAGAATAGAAACAGCTTTTATGGGTCCTCCCTGTGGCAAAAGCAATTTACATCCCAGTCCATTAGAAATGAAGATATTGGGTGTATACATCCCTGTATCACCATAGCGATAATTGAATTTTCCAGATCCCAAAAATATATCCTCGGCCAAATAACCATCGCCATAGTCGATGGTGACAAACTTTGCATTTTTCGATACCACATTAAAGACCATATCATATGGTTCACAGGCCACATTGGGGTAATCAACCGTGCCAGTAGGGCCCTCCACATAAATGATGATTGACGCTGAATTGGCTTCGCATCCTCCAGGGCTGATCACTTTGAGCTTTGCTATATAGGTGCCGGGATCTGAATATGTATGGACTGGGCTTGGATTCGATGAACTTGAACCATCGCCAAAATCCCACTCATAGCTTTCTGCATATTTACCCCCGAACAGAAACTGAGCAGGAAAAGGAGGGCAACTTGAAGAGTCTTCCAAAACGCTGATATCTGCAGATGGCATATCAATTTCTACCAATTGCGGCTTTCTTACCGTTGACTCGCACCCGAAACCATCAACAACAGTCAGGCTGATATCTTTTCTACCGATTTGGGTATAGGATACCCTTGGATTGGGAATGAATGAAACTTTGCCATCTCCAAGATCCCATTTGAAACTGATATAATTGGTGGGAGAAACGACCTGCAACTGTACGATTTTGTTCAGACAGCTTGCATTTTGCAGTGGATAAAAATCAACGCCAGATTGTGACACCTTGACAACCGTTTTGGCAGCGATAGCGGAACAACCAATTGAATCAGCAATCACAAGTTTCACATTGAATGTGCCTGGTCTTGTAAAGATGTGTTGAACAGGGCCAGATAAAATATTTTCGATTGGACTTCCATCACCAAAATCCCAAAGACGGGACATGACTTTAATTATCCCATCACCACTTGACCTGTCCTGGAATGAAACAGGAAGATTTTCGCAACCAGAAATGGCTGATAAGCTGATGTAATCTGCAATTGGGCCACCAACCATGAGCTGCTTTTGAGGGCTGGTGTATACACAACCATTCAGGTCAATGATTCTGAGCTGCATGGTATACAACCCCCGCTTGGCATTCCCTGGATATTGGCAGAGATCCGCAATATTGACTTTCGGGTTTGCAGTTGAAGTTTGGCCTGTGAAGCCACAACCATAATCCCAATCATAAGACCTGATCAAACTGGCATTTTCTGCAAGTGAGTTCAACACAAGAAAAGTATCCGCAATGCAGACAGGTTTACGCAGCGATTCAAAATTAATCCCATTTTCATTTGATGCGTAAACCACAGTGGAATCTATGTAGGTACATCCTGCTCCAGAAACCTTCAAGGTTACTGTATAAGGCCCAGATTTTGCGTAACGATGCTGGAGTGTATCTTTTTTAACGGTATAATTCCGGGTACCTCCATCGCCAAACTGCCATTCCCATTGGTCAACCAGTCCTAAAGAACCATCAGTAATCACTTTGTCCAATGGTTTTACACAGTCCGTTAAGACTGAAAATAAAGCTACTACCCCACGCACTTTGATATACTTGGGCTTTTCAATCGTCCTTGGACATCCGTTTTGGTAAACCGTTAGTTTTACATCAAGCGTATCAATTTTTTTGAAATTCTTTGTAAAATCCCGTTGATCAACAGAGTCTCCATTAGAAAACTTCCATTTAAAGCCCGTAACATCAGGACCAAGGTAATTGAATTTAAAAGGGACACTTGCACATGTATCAACTGGCGCAGCTGAAAAATCAAAGTCTTTTGGAAGTTCTCCCACTTTCACAACCCAGGTATAGGACCTGTTACAGCCTGTAGAGCTGACGATATCAACAATAATATCATATTTCCCACTGTCTGTCAAAACAATACTGCCAGGATCTTTCAATATTGAAGAAAAAATGATTTTACCGTTTTTGTCTTTGACCGACCATTTCCAGGAGTTAATCAAAGCATCAATGTTGAATTTTACGCTTGGACGAACCGTGAGTGGTGCACATCCACTATCGGGCAAGTTGGTATTTAAAATGATGGGGGGCTGAATAGAAATGAGGTTATTTTTAACCATGTTCACAAAGCATCCTTTTGCCGTTATGGCAGTAAGCACTACCGTAAAAATGCCAGCACTGTTGTAGGAGTGTTTTACCGTGTCTGCAAATGGTGACTGCTCTGTCAATGTAGTGCCGTCACCAAAATTCCATATCAGCTTGGTGGTGTTTCCGGAGGACTTGTTGTTGAATCTCACCTTAAGCGGATATTCGCAACTGGCTACTTGGTCTTCAATAAAATCTGCAACTGGTAATGGGTCAATCCTGATGCTTTTTTCAAATGATGTGTTACATGTTCCAAAGTTGGATTCAAGCCTAACCATGTATGATCCTGGAGCAGGAAACTGGTAGCTCAGGTCTTTGGTTGTCGCTTGTTTAACACCATCGATAAACCAGGCCTGATTTATGGGATCGGGGTTGGACTGATTGATAAAATTTACTGTTGTTTTATCACAGGCAGAGTCAGGTGCAGCGAATACATTGACCACCTGGCTGGGAGGTAAAACGTAATCATAGTTCAACACATCACTGCATCCATTGGGCGTTGAAATGGTTAATGTAACCCGATAGCTGCCTGCTTGAACAAAAGTAATCAATGGCGCAAAATCAGTACTATTGGTAAGCACTGCAGGCCCGGTTCCAGTCACCTCCCATTTGTAGGAAAGACCTGTAGGAGAAAAATTTGCTGCTTGTACAGTGATGGGGTACTTACAGGAATTGGCAGGTGGGATATAGAAATCTGCAACCACATTATCGATAACCTTGATAAAATCGCCCGCTGACTCAGCAGTTGTTTTACAACCGAATTCTGTCCCCAGGGTAAGTGTAACTCTTCTGTTCCCGGCCAAAGTATACGTATGGCTGGTTGAAGGCACTCCAGTTACCCGGTTGTTTCCATCTCCGAATTCCCATTGCCAGCTTGCAATCCTGTCCTTGTATATGACTCCTGTTGTTGGATCCTTGATTTCTGGCGTAGCGGTTTTGTCCGTTAAATTAACTTTTAACGGGCTACAACCTGAATTGACATCTGCAGTAAAAACTACATCAGGCGCAGGGTAAATAATGATTTGCTTGGTAATTGCGGAAACATCATTGGATGGATTCTTTGTAGTAAGATTGACATAATAAACACCAGGAGAAGTATAGGTCTTTACAGGGTTTAAGGCTTTAGAGATCGTGCCATCACCAAAACTCCAGTCGTTGGTATGTGCGCCACCTGTTGTTTCATCGGTAAATCTAACCACCAATCCCTCGCCTGCCTTCAAGCAAGTTGATTGCATATTTACAGAAAAAGAAGCAGTCAATTGGGCCTGTAATTGTGAGGATAAACAAAACAAAAAAACAGAAAGCCAAAGCAGTTTTAGTTTGCAAAGGCCGTGATAAATACTGTTATTTATTTTTCGGTCCAATTGATTTTTTTAGATAATAACAAAAGGATGCTGAATCGAGGCTACAACGATTCCTGGGTTTTACTTTTTATTGAGCCTCATCGTTGAAATTGCTCCATTTTGCTCACTCCTGGCCTCAACAAAACTGGTACCTGATTTTGTGATGTTCCAGGTATAATTCAATCGCAGTAAGCTTGAGTTTCCAGGAGGAAAACTGGCTTGAATGGTCATAGCGGTCTTGTCACTCTTCCAGGTTCCTTTCACCGTGGTGGTTGACTTGATGGCTTCAACAGAACCATCTTTAAGGAACTGGAACTCATATCCAGTGAACTCCGATTTCACATCCACAGCAGCAACATTGAAAACATCCACTATCCATCTCCCACTTGTCATGATGGTTACAATCAAATCTTCTGCTACAGTTTCCTGTACCTGTTGCTTTACCTTCTCACATGATACAAATGTTAGCAGAATTGTTGCAAGGAACAATGTCAGGAAAGATTTATTGTAACCTTTCATACTTCTTGGCAGTTTATTTAAAACTTAAAACGAGTATCCTGCCAATTTATTGCACGATGATTCTATAAAAAATGCTGATACTGAATTATTTGAGTACCCTTTGCCACCCCTCAAAAACACCATTATTTTTGGCTGCGCTATTGTACAAGGGAACCAAATGACTTTCAATCCAGGGATAATCAGGTTCGACTTTCTTTCTCAGGATCAACCCAAAAGGTTGCTTAGCCCCATTGGCATTGTTGGGGTAGGAAATGATTTCAAATCCTGTCAACTCAGGTGAAGAAAGAAATTTTTTCATCGCTTCAAGTTCCTGGAATTTAAAAAAGTAATCAACGAGTAAGGGGCCCTGC
Source organism: Chitinophaga pinensis (assembly GCA_943327275.2). Taxonomy (GTDB): domain Bacteria; phylum Bacteroidota; class Bacteroidia; order Chitinophagales; family Chitinophagaceae; genus Pollutibacter. Next base: position 1,902 of record CALPWM020000053.1, on the reverse strand, counting down.
CTAAGCAGTCCAGCCCTTGACAACTCCGCCAGGTTTCTCCGGCACTCAATCCTGAACTTATCCAATTTTCCTGGGTACAATACGCTGAAATAATTCTCCCATTTGGGGTCTTTTTTGGCTTGGCTCAACCATTCATGATCCGAAAAAGGTTGCATGGATTGGTTTACCCCCCTGCGAAACCCAAGGGTATCAGGAGCATAAAAATAAAATTCCCGAATGCCACGCTGCGTAAAACGCCCAGCCAGGGTAGCCCCGGATTGCCTTGCAAGCATCGTTACCAGGGCATCTTCCATCTTCAGCAACTGTTCAGCCTCAGCGTCGGTAGGCATCCCCCTGGTATCCAACTGGTTCATTTTTACCCTTAGGATGATGACGAAAGAATCCTCCAGCACGGGGGCAATGGCCGCCAATCCAAGGTCTACATTGATGGATACCGGTTTGCCATTCAAGGAAACCACATAATTCTCCCAGTCGTGGACAATTTTCTGGGAGAAAACAGGGCCAGAAAGAAAAATCGCCAAAAAGTATAAAATTCTATGCTTCAATGGTTTGCTGTTCAGAAAGTAAAGTAATTTCAATTCCTGAACAAATGGAAATAAATGCACCGTATTGCTGACATAATTAACTTTTTAGAAACACTGGCCCCGCTTCAATTACAGGAGGAGTATGACAATTGCGGGCTGGTATGCGGAAATTCCACCAATGCTGCACTCGGAGCAATCGTTGCCCTTGACCTTACAGAGGAAGTGATTGATGAGGCGCTTGAAAAGGGGTTCAACCTGATCATTGTACACCATCCACCCATATTCAAAGGGCTCAAAAAAATCGATGCCAAAGATCCTGTCACCAGCATGCTCTTGCGCTGTATCAACCATGAAATCAATGTATACGCCATTCATACCAACCTAGACAATGTGATTTGGGGCGTGAATGGTGAAATTGCAAACAGGATAGGACTAAAAAATCTGCAGGTGCTCTCTCCAAAGGCCGGAACGCACAGGCAATTGACAACCTATGTGCCCTCCTCCCATGCTGAAAAAGTAAAAAACGCAGTTTTCGAAGCAGGGGCTGGCGCCATAGGCTTGTATGCAGAATGCAGCTTCAGTAGTTTGGGGGAAGGGAGTTTTAAGGCATTGGAAGGGGCAAACCCCTTCATTGGAAGCAAAGGCCTGAGGCATCTTGAGCAAGAGCAAAAGCTCGAATTCATTTTTCCTGTACAGCTCGAAACGCAGGTCATGATGGCCCTAAAGGCGGCACATCCCTACGAAACCGTTGCTTACAATATCCTGCCACTGGAAAACCATTTCCAAGAATTGGGTGCAGGGGCTTTCGGAACCCTTCCAGAACCTTTGGCTGAAAAAGAGGTATTGCAGTTGCTAAAATCCATCTTCCAAACCGGTACCATCAGGCATAGCCCTCTGACGGGAAAGACCATCAAAACCGTTGCCCTCTGTGGAGGATCTGGCAAATCCTTGATAAACAATGCATTAGGCATAAATGCCGATCTGTATTTTACCGGAGACCTGGGCTACCATGATTTTTTTCTTCCGGCAGGACGGATGCTTTTGGCTGATATTGGTCATTTTGAGAGCGAACAATACACATCAGATCTTCTGGAAAGGGTGATAAAAGAAAAATTCCCTACCTTTGCCGTCCTAAAAACCGGTAGATATACCAATCCTGTCAACTATTTTTTATAACTCATTATGGCAACTGTAAAAGAATATTCAGTAGAAGAAAAGCTCGCTTCCCTGCTCAATCTTCAAAAGGTTGAAAGCAAACTGGATGAGATTGCAATCCTTAAAGGTGAGCTTCCCATTGAAGTGCGTGATCTTGAAGACGAAATCCAGGGATTGCATGCCAGGGAAACAAGGATTGAAGAAGAGATCAATGGCATCAATG
>CALPWM020000052.1 GCA_943327275.2 Chitinophaga pinensis | reverse complement strand
CTGTAGGTGCAGAAATCAAATCTGCTGAGGAAATATCAGCCTATGCAGACGTCATCTTGTCTATCCATGCTCCATCAATTGATGTCAGGAATGGTGTTGTGTTGATTGGCATGTACCAGGCAAGGTTTCAGACCGATCGCATCAAACAATGGACTGACAAAGGCGCTGTGGTATACAGCATGGAGTTGTTGCCCAGGACGACAAGGGCACAAAGCATGGACATCCTTTCCAGCCAGGCAAATATTGCAGGCTACAAGGCCGTGCTTACCGCTGCCAATGCCTATGGACGTTATTTCCCCATGTTCATGACAGCTGCCGGTAGTGTTGCACCTGCAAAAATGTTGATCCTTGGAGCAGGTGTAGCAGGGCTTCAGGCGATCGCCACCGCAAAAAGATTGGGTGCAGTCGTTGAAGTATTTGACACCAGGCCCGCAGTAAAAGAAGAGGTGCAAAGCCTTGGTGCAAAGTTCATCGAAGTGCCGGGCGCTGCTGATGCATCAACGGCAGGCGGTTATGCAGTGGAACAATCTGAAGAATACAAAAAGAACCAACAGGCAAAGATTGCAGAGAGCGTTGCCAAAGCTGATATCATCATTACTACTGCACAGATACCAGGGAAAAAAGCACCGATCCTCATCACAGAGGAAATGCTGAATACCATGCGCAGGGGCAGTGTGATCATCGATCTTGCTGCATCTACCGGAGGCAATACACCAATGACCAAAGACCGCGAAACAGTTCATCACAATGGGCTGACCATCATTGGCGACAGCAATCTTCCTGCCACCATGCCTTCCGATTCCAGCAAACTGTATGGAAAAAATATCCTGAATTTCCTCCAGCTGATCACCAGCAAGGAAGGTCAGCTGGTCACCGATTCAGAAGACGAACTGGTAAAAGGGGCAAGGGCCATCACACAATAAAGAAAAAATAAAATCATTTTCAACATGAATCAGATCTTGAACTGGATTGCTGCTCATCAGGAAATGGCATATATCGTCATACTGATGATTTTCGTAGGTATAGAAATCATCGGGAAAGTTCCCAGTGTTTTGCATACACCCCTCATGAGTGGAGCCAATGCCATTCATGGTGTGGTGATCATTGGGGCCATCATTGTAATGGGTCAGGCCGAAGAGGGCAATACCATCGCCCTGGTTCTGGGCTTTTTGGCAGTGATTCTTGGAACACTGAATGTGGTTGGAGGATTTGTGGTGACAGACAGGATGCTTGAAATGTTTAAAAAGAAAAAATAATTTATCTCTAAATAGGATACCATGGAATTGAATTTGCTTGTGTTTTGCTATTTGTTGGGATCTGTAACATTTATTGTTGGATTGAAAATGCTTTCCAATCCGGTGTCAGCACGGAATGGAAACCTTGTTGCAGCAGCAGGGATGTTTGTTGCCATCATGGGTACCATTTTCCTCTATGAGGATGAAGGAAAAAAGTTGGGCAATTATGGTTGGATTTTTGCTGCACTCGTGATTGGAACCATCGTAGGCACATTGATGGCCAAACGGGTAAAAATGACCGCCATGCCTGAAATGGTAAGTCTTTTCAATGGAATGGGCGGGGCCTGCGCGGCACTCATTTCTGTGATTGAATTCAGGCACCTGATGCATGGTTATGACCCTGCTACTTATGCCAGCAATGGTTATACCTTTTTCTCAAGCCTGGATGGAACCACCATGCTCATCATCTTTCTGGGATTGATCATAGGAACTGTTTCTTTTTCCGGAAGCATGATTGCCTGGGGAAAGTTGAACGGCAAGATCAAGGATTTCGCCTTCAAAGGTCAGCACATCATCAACCTGGTGATTCTTTTGCTCAATATCGCCATTGCCGCATTCATTCTCGTTGCCAGGCCGGAAGAAACGCCTTTGTTCTTTTATGTCATCCTCTTGCTCTCTATCCTTTATGGTGTTTTCTTTGTTTTGCCGATCGGTGGAGCAGACATGCCAGTGGTCATTTCTTTGCTCAATTCATTTACTGGTGTTGCCGCAGCCTGCGGAGGTTTTCTATATGACAACAAAGTAATGCTCACCGGAGGAATTCTGGTGGGTGCTGCAGGAACCCTCTTGACCATGTTGATGTGCAAGGCCATGAACAGGTCCTTGAGCAATGTGTTGATTGGATCTTTTGGTGGCGGTGCTGCCGCTGCTGGTGGTGCAGGCCCTCAGGGTGGAACATACAAGGAAATTTCTTTGAGTGATGCCGCAGTGGTGATGAGTTATGCCAATAAAGTGATGATTGTTCCTGGATACGGACTTGCTGTTGCCCAGGCGCAGCATATCTGTCATGAGCTGGAAAAGACATTGGAAGCAAAAGGTGTTGAAGTGAAATATGCCATCCATCCTGTTGCGGGAAGAATGCCAGGCCACATGAACGTATTGTTGGCAGAGGCTGATGTCAGTTATGAAAAATTGCTTGAAATGGAACTGGCCAATGAGGAGTTTAAATCAACTGATGTTGTCCTGATTTTAGGAGCCAACGATGTGGTCAACCCAGCGGCAAAATCTGATCCTTCTTCTCCCATTTATGGTATGCCTATTTTGGAAGTTGAACAAGCCAAGCATGTGATTGTCAACAAGCGAAGCATGAAACCAGGATATGCAGGGATTGAAAACCAATTGTTTTTCCAGCCTAAAACCTCTATGCTTTTTGGCGATGCAAAAAAGGCCCTGCAGGATTTGCTTGCAGAAGTACGCAGCATCTAGCATTTTTAATGCCTCTATTTGAGGAATTGATTGCTTAATTTTATGCAATAAATATTCCTTTATGCGGCTGTTATACATTTGCCTTTTTCTCACCGTTTTTCAATCTGGTTTTTCTCAACAGAAAATTACTGGTTTCTTTCAGCAGAATGCCCAAAGGCAACTGGCCTTTGAAAAGCAATTCGATTCAATGTTGAGTACATCCAATCAAGATGAATGGATGAAATTCCTGACTGCTGGTCCCCATCATATTGGATCCACAAAAGGCAAGGCCAATGCAGAATACATGGCTACATTGTTTCGCCAGTGGGGTTATGAAACTGAATTGGCAGAATACCATGTTCTTTTCCCAACTCCCAAATTTCGTTCACTGGAATTATTGGGGGACAAGCCCTTCAAAGCCAGGCTTGAAGAGCCGGTCATGGCAGAGGACAAGACCTCAGGCATCAAATCTGAACAGCTTCCTACCTACAATGCGTATTCTGCAGATGGAGATGTGACTGCGGAACTTGTTTTTGTGAACAGGGGAATTCCTGCCGATTATGAGGACCTGGAAAGGATGGGCATCAGTGTAAAAGGAAAGATTGTCATTGCAAAATACGGAGGTTCCTGGAGAGGCATTAAGCCCAAGGTGGCAGCAGAACATGGCGCCATTGGTTGTATTATTTATTCTGATCCTTCCGATGATGGATATGTTGCCGGTGATGTTTATCCCAAGGGGCCATACAGGCCTGGCCAGGGGGTTCAAAGGGGCTCTGTCATGGATATGCCAGTTTATCCCGGTGACCCAACAACACCTGGCTATGGTTCAACTGAAAATGCTAAAAGACTGAGCCGTGATGAAGTGACAACCATCATGAAAATTCCTGTACTGCCCATCTCCTACGAGGATGCCCTTCCTTTGTTACAATCCCTGAAGGGGCCTGTTGTCCCTGATGGCTGGAAAGGGGGCTTGCCCATTACCTATCATGCTGGTCCTAGTGTAAGCAAAGTCAGGCTTCATTTGGAATTCAACTGGGACATCAAACCACTGTACAATGTCATTGCAAAAATGAAAGGTTCCCAGTTCCCCGACCAGTGGGTCATCAGGGGTAATCACCACGATGGTTGGAACATGGGAGCAGCCGATCCCATCAGTGGCATGGTGGCAGAAATGGAAGAGGCAAGGGTGATTGGCGCATTGGCCAAGAAAGGGTTTCTACCCAAGCGCACACTTGTTTTTTGCGCGTGGGATGGGGAAGAACCCGCCCTGCTGGGGTCCACAGAATGGGTTGAAGACCATGCGGCAGAATTGCAAAAGAAAACAGTGGCCTACCTTAATTCAGATGGGAACAGCAGAGGGTTTTTGGGAATTGGCGGATCACATGCGCTGGAAAACTTTTTCAATGAAGTGGCAGCTGATGTAAAAGACCCCCAAACAGGCGTGAGTGTGCTGGAAAGAAAATATGCCAAAACCCTGGCATCAGCAGACCGGGGTGCCAAGGCCAAAATCCTGGGTAACAGATACATGAAAATCAGCGCCCTAGGCGCGGGTTCAGATTATTCTCCTTTCTTTCAGCATCTTGGTATTCCTTCTGCCAACATTGGCTTTGGTGGAGAGGGCAGTGGTGGCGAATACCATTCCATTTATGATTCGTATGATCATTTCACCCGTTTCAAAGACCCCGGTTACCATTATGGTACGGCCTTGGCCAAAACGGCTGGTCGGGCCATGTTGCGCCTTGCCAATGCGGATGTCTTGCCATTTGATTATAACACCCTAACAGGAACTATTACAGAATACCTCACTGACCTGAAGGCCATGCTGGAGCAGCTTCGCAGCGATGCAGAAATGGAAAATAAACTGATCAACGACAAAATATACCAACTTGCTGCCGACCCCCAATTGAAATTTGCATTGCCCAAAACCAAATTGTCGGTACCCTTTCTTGAATTCAGCACTGTCGAAAATGCAATGGCAGTCTTGAAAAAAGATACTGAATCATTGAAAAAACTATTGTTGGGCGCTGACAAGCTGGATGCTGTACAATTGGACAAATTGAATGCAATCCTTTATCAGGCAGAACAAAAGCTGTTGTACGAAAAGGGCTTGCCCAGAAGACCCTGGTACAGGCACCAGATTTACGCGCCAGGTTTCTATACCGGTTACGGAGTGAAAACCCTTCCAGGAATTAGAGAGGGAATCGAAGAGGGAAACTGGTTCGAAGCACAGGAAAGGATCCGCATTCTCGCCACTACACTGGCAGCATTTGATTCAACCATAAAGGCTGCATCAGCCATTTTTAACTGATGCTGCTCAGAGAAGATTTTATCCAAATGCTGGAAGGCTGCGATGGATTTCAGCGCAATGAAATGATTGCAGCGCACAAGGAAGCCACGCCAGTTTCGGTAAGGTTAAATCCCCAGAAGTCAACAGGGCCTGAGAATGTATTCCCTGTTGAGAACATCGGGGATATGGTAGCCTGGTGCCCCAATGCTTTTTATCTCAACAGCAGGCCCAGCTTCACCAAGGATCCTCTTTTTCATGCAGGCACCTATTATGTTCAGGAAGCATCCAGCATGTTCATTCATCACCTCATTTCTAATCTGTTTCAAGATAAGGTGGGATTGATGGCATTGGACCTTTGTGCGGCTCCGGGTGGGAAGACCACATTGCTGTCTTCTTTGCCTCATTTTCGCCTTGTGCTGGCGAACGAAATCATACAAACCCGGGTACCCGTTTTGCAGGAGAATACCATCAAATGGGGTGCAGGTCATGTATTTGTTTCAAACAATGATCCGGCAGATTTTGAAAAAATGGGGGCCATGTTTGACCTGGTGCTGGTGGATGCTCCTTGTAGTGGCAGTGGCTTGTTCAGAAAAGATGCAGCAGCGATGGAAGAATGGAATCCTGGCCTGGTAAGCTTTTGCTCAGCCAGACAAAAAAGAATTCTGGTCAGTGCCATGCATGCGGTTGTAGAAGGTGGATATTTATTGTATTCCACATGTTCTTATTCGAAAGAAGAAAACGAGGACAATCTTGATCATATCATGGATTCTGGGCTTTTTGAATCCATCGCTGTTGATGTTCCCGGTGAATGGAATGTTGTGGAGAGCAGTTCTGCAGTCAACAATGCAAAGGGATACAGGTTTTATCCCAACAAGGTAAGGGGTGAAGGATTTTTTTGTGCCATCTTTCAAAAAACTGGAACAACTTATGCCGGATATCAGCATGTTGCAGGCAAGCTGGACCTTGTAAAGCCTCCTTCCATTTTGGAAGATTGGATCATGCTTTCTCCTCAGTTGCGGTTTTTTAAAAAGGAAAATGAGCTTTTTGCTATTGATGAAGTCAACCTGCCTGCATTGCTGCAATTCAAGGATTCATTGAGGTTAAGGAAATCTGGCCTGAGGTTGGGCTCAGAAATCAGGACTGATCTCATCCCTGACCATGAACTCTCCATGTCAGGTATTTTGTCTGAAAATGTGCCGGTTTTGGATCTTTCTTTTGAGGAAGCCATTGCCTATTTAAGAAAAGATACCATTGATAAAGAGGGTTCTGGCAAAGGCTGGAGCCTCGCAAGATTCAAGGGCATCGGTTTGGGTTGGGTGAAATTGGTTCAGGGCAGGGTTAAAAATCATTATCCCATGTCTTGGAGAATCCTGATGAGGGATTGACAAATGTTAAAATTCTTAAAGAGCGATCAGTTTTGTCGAATCTGACTTGCAGTTTTAGTAAATATCTTTTAATTTGTAATGTAACCAATTTGTATGCGGACATTTTTGCTTTCATTTATCTTGCTCATCTCCCTATCCCTTATGGGGCAACAACAAAAGTTCATTGTTCGAAATGAGGGCAACCAGCTTTTTCTGGAACACAAGGTAGCTCCCAAAGAGAATTGGTACAGTGTTGGCCGCATTTACTTCATCAGTCCAAAAGAAATTGCTTCTTTCAACCAGCTTTCTATGGACAAGGGTTTGGGTATAGGCCAGATGTTGAAAATCCCGCTCAAGAATGAGAATTTTTCTCAATCAAATACTGTTGAAAATACAGGTGGTAAGGTTGTACATATCGTTCAATCCAAAGAAGGCTTGTACAAAATTGCAAGTCGCTACAATGTTGACAAGGAGCTGTTGAAAAAAATGAATGGACTCTCATCTGATCAGATCAATGCTGGTACCAACCTGGTCATTGGTTATTTGATTGCTGCAGGTGAGCCGCTGGCTTCACTTCCAGCTCCTAGCCCTGCAAAAACAACAGTGGAGACAACTAAACTTGGAAAAGTTGCTGAAAAAGAATTGGGTATAGAAGAAAAAACAAAGAAACCTGCTCCTCCTCCCGAAGTTGCTGCACCATCGCCACAACCCGTGGCCAAGAGCAATCAAACTGCCGCTCCGGTAAAACTGGCTGAGGAAGAAGTTGAGGCTGCCAGGCCAGTTGCTGCGAATCCGAAATCAAACAGCGGTCAGGCTGTAAAACCAGAAAAAAGTTATTTCTCTTCCTTGTATGAACAACAATCAAAAGAGGGAAAACAACAAAAACTTGAAAATTCCGTTTATGGTGTTTTCAAGAGTACCAGTGGATGGCAGGATGGAAAGTATTATGTATTGATGAACAATGTGGTGCCTGGAACCGTCGTGAAATTGGTCAGGAAGGCTACTGACAAAGTACTGTTTGCCAAAGTGCTTGGGGCGGTTCCTCCAGGCAAGGAGAGTGAAGGATTGTCATTGAGGATGAGCAATGCTGCCATCGCTGCACTTGGATTGAGCGATACTGGCAATGATGTGGACCTGGTATGGTTTAATTAGACAACGTACACAATCAATAACATGTCAACAGAAAGAAAATTTCAGGCCCCTCCAAGTCTTGCTCCTTATGTAGGCCCATGGGATAAAGAGGTAGTAAAGCATCTTTTGCGCAGAACCATGTTTGGTGCTAAAAAAGATGACATCCTTTATTTTACTGGCCTTGGGCTAAATGGCTCCATCGATCAACTTTTAGACACAAGCCTACCCATGCCGGCACCTCCTGTAAAGGAGTATGCTGTAGGAAATGCTTTGATGCCTGATACGCTCATCGGCCCTGGTGAAACATGGGTAAATGACCCCAATAATGATGGTACCATTGCTTCTTATCGCAGATCATCTTTCAAGAAATGGTGGGTGGGCAACCTGATCAACCAGGACAGGACGGTTAGAGAAAAAATGTGCATTTTTTGGCACAATCATTTTTCAACAGAGTCCAATGATGTCAGCAATGGCCAATATGTATACAAACATCATAATCTTATTCGTTCCAGTGCGCTAGGGAATATCAAGTCTCTGACGAGGGCCATGTCCATTGATCCTGCCATGTTGGTTTATTTGAATGGGCAAAACAACAACAAGGCAGTACCTGATGAAAACTATTCCCGCGAAATCCAGGAACTCTTTGTGATTGGAAAAGGGCCTAATGCTGATTTTAGTGAATCTGATGTAAAGGAAGCTGCAAAACTGCTCACCGGTTGGAGAATCAACGCCACAAAAATCGAAGCTTTTTTCGATTCCAATCGTCACGATACGACCAACAAGCAGTTTTCTTCTTTTTACGGCAACAAGGTAATTGCAGGAAGAACCGGGGCAACAGCTGGAGATTTGGAGTTGACCGATCTCATCAATATGCTTTTTGCCAATGATGAAGCAGCCCTTTTCCTTTGCAGGAAATTGTACATCTGGTTCATTTACTATAAAATTACACCAGAGGTTGAAGCAGGGGTCATTGCACCACTGGCGAAACTCTTAAGGGACAGTAATTATGAGGTTAAGCCGGTATTGAAAGCACTGCTTAGTAGCGATCATTTTTACGACATGATGAACAGGGGCTGTCAGATCAAGAGTCCCGTTGACATGATGATTGGCCTGCTGCGAGAATTTGAAGTCAAATTTCCTGCACCAGACATGTATACTACGAGCTATGGTGTTTGGAACCAGATGCTGAGTTATTTCACCAATCTCCAGCAAAACCTGGGAGATCCGCCAGATGTGAGTGGATGGAAAGCTTATTATCAACAGCCAGGTTTTTATGAATACTGGGTCAACTCAGATACCCTGCCGAAAAGAATTCAATACCTTGAAGCACTTGTAACCAGTGGTTATACCGTAAGTGGCTTTAAGGTTGTGGTTGACGGTGTGAATTATGTGAGAAAGATGCCAGCGCCCAGGGATCCCAATAAGTTGATAGATGAATTGGCTGACCATGTCTTGGGTATCAACATTTCCGCGCAACACAAGGCACAGCTGAAAAGGGATATTTTATTGTCTGGCCAGTCTGATGATCTGTATTGGGCGACAGCCTGGGACTTGTATATCTCAACACCATCCAACGCAGCCAATACAAAATACGTCACTACAGCAATCACCAATTTGATCAAATACATGGTTGGTCTTCCTGAATATCAACTTTGTTAATCCGTATAACATGAACAGAAGAAAATTCCTCAATGGATACCTGCCTGCTGGTGTAATGATTCCTTCCTTTGTCAATGGCATGGGCTTCAAGGCATTTGAATCAGGGCATACTTTCCTGAACAACATGCTGCTTCCCGGTGGCGACAATGACAGGGTATTTGTCGTTATTCAGTTGAATGGAGGCAATGATGGTTTGAACACCGTTATACCGCTTGATCAGTTCAGCAAGTACCAGAATGCAAGAAAGAATATCTTTATTGAGGAGTCAAAAGTGTTGCGATTGAATGGCGTTGACAATGTTGGGCTCCATCCTGCAATGACGGGTATGCAACAGCTTTACAATGATGGGAAGCTGCATGTGGTGCAATCAGTGGGCTATCCCCAGCCCAATTTTTCACATTTCAGGGCAACGGATATCTGGATGAGTGCATCAGACAGCAGGCAAGTATTGAACACTGGATGGCTTGGCCGTTTCCTTGATGAAATGTATCCGGGATTCCCGATTGGATATCCAAACAGCAATATGACAGATCCCTTGGCCATTCAAATTGGTTCTGTTACTTCTTTGACGTTACAAGGGGCTGCTCAACCACTGGGAATGAGCATTTCCAATCCCAATTCATTCTACAGCTTTGTCAACAACCAGATAGACCCTGCGCCCAATAGTTATGCAGGCAAAGAGCTGAATTATATAAGGGAGATGTCAAAGCAAACCCAGAAATTTGGAGAGGTCATCAAGACGGCCAATGGCAAGGTTACAACGCAATCACCTTATCCAACAAGCAACTCCCTGGCTGATCAACTCAAGATTGTAGCCAGGTTGATCAAGGGTGGTTTGAAGACAAAAATATACATGGTGAACTATGGCGGTTTTGATACACATGCCAACCAGACAGTTGTTGCAGATACCTCCATCGGTTCACATGCAACATTGTTGGGCAATGTGAGCAATGCCATCAAGGCTTTCATGGATGATCTTAAATTTCAGGGGATAGAGGAGCGTGTAGTGGGAATGACCTATTCGGAGTTTGGCCGACGGGTTCTCAGCAATGGATCCAATGGTACTGACCATGGTGCAGCTGCTCCGCTATTTGTTTTTGGTGCAATGGTACAGGCGGGTGTAAGCGGTACAAATCCAATTTTGCCAATGAATCCAACAGTGGGAGACAATGTTCCTTATCAATATGATTTCAGGAGTGTTTATGCCAGTATCCTTTCCAATTGGCTCTGTGTAAATGATACTACCCTGAACAATGTGATGTTAAAGAACTTCCAGAAACTGCCTTTGACAAAATTGGGTACCTGTTCAATACTGAACCCTGTCGGTAATCCTGATCAGCTGATTGTAGCTTACCCCAATCCATTCCATAAAAAAGTAACCATTCAATTCAAATCTGCTGGTGGTCATACCATGATCCAGGTAATGGATTCATCTGGCCGTCTGGTGAAGATACTCATCGATGCGAATTTTGAAGCGGGTACCTTCAGGGTTGATTTTGATGGTGAGCACCTTCCGGCAGGGTTGTATTACATCAGGCTGCAAAATCAGGTAATACAGCAGGTGAAATCTGTTATCAAGATCTGAGTATCTTGAATATAATTGAAGTTGTTTCGATACTTTTGGGCAAGGTTCAATTAAAGGCCCAATCATGTCATTATTGTTTCAGTTGTATAGAGTACTTGTTCCCAAGCCCATCAGGACAAAAATCCTTTTGGCATCCCTCGCTAAAAAAATCCCCGCCTTTCATAACAGCAGTGCAGGATTTGCAACAGACAAGGAACGGCAGTCAGTGATTGATTATATCAATCGCAGGGGTGTTCAGATTTTCCCTTATGATTTCACAGACAAGTATTCCCATTCCTCAATTGAGGTTTTTGAAGATTCCGATTGCGGTTTGAAGTATGTGATGATGGACAACAAGCGGCTCTATTTCAAACGCCGGTGGTCTGTGAAAAGAAT
>CALPWM020000051.1 GCA_943327275.2 Chitinophaga pinensis | reverse complement strand
TTATGCTTTTTCAACTGATTTCATTAACTTGTCCGTCAATTAAGCAAAGCCAAATGTCCAATCCCAAGAATATCCTCATTTCTAGATTCCTATATGCGCTATCCTTGGTCTTTTTATGCGCTTCTTCCATTTCCTCGGTCAACGCTCAAAATCAAACGCCGATTGGTCGCTGGGATCTGATGGTGGATTTAGGTGATAAGGTGGTGCCTTCCTGGCTTGAGGTAAAGCTTTCCGGCATCAAGACCCTTGTGGGTTATTTTGTTGCCGAAGGGGGAAGCGCAAGGCCCATATCCAAAGTGAATTTTGTTGATGGTAAAGTTAGCTTCAGCATACCTCCACAGTGGGAAGACACCGATAAGGACATGGTTTTTGAAGCTGTGTTGAAGGACGATAAATTGACTGGAACCATCGTCAGTAGCAGGGGTCAAAAACAAACAGTTGTTGGAGAAAGGGCGCCGTTGTTGAAAAGACCAACCCCTGTTGTTTGGGGAACGCCCATCAAATTATTCAACGGATTAAACCTTGAAGGTTGGCATGCGTCTAAAAAGAAAAATCAGTGGGTTGCTGAAAACGGGATCATGAAAAGCCCCCAATCAGGCGCTAACATCATTTCTGATCAAAAATTCAATGATTTTAAGTTGCATATTGAGTTCAGGTATCCTGAAGGCAGCAACAGTGGGGTTTACCTGAGGGGCCGGTATGAGATACAAGTGGAGGATAACAGGGGTCAGGAACCATCCTCCACCTTTTTTGGAGGCATTTATGGGTTCATTACACCCAATGAAATGGCTGCAAAAGCACCAGGAGAGTGGCAGACCTTTGATGTGACATTGGTTGGCAGAAGGGTGACAGTTGTGGCGAACGGAAAAAAAATCATCACCGACCAGATCATCCCCGGGATCACTGGTGGTGCCTTGGATAGCAAAGAAGGTGAACCAGGCCCCATCATGTTACAAGGGGATCATGGACCGATTGAATACAGGAATATTATCATCACTCCTGCAAAATAATATTAACGTCAATTCGCTGAAATGCTGATACGTAAACTTTTACTTCCTGTGATTTTTGCCTTTGCTTTTACCTCGATAAAAGCGCAGATCAACGTAACCGTGAGTGATTACTGCCCTGGAACTTCCAGGGACTTTTCTACCTCTTTTGGAACACTTGCACCAGGAGTTACCTTTACATGGACTGTTGTAACAGCTGCCAATGTAAAAAATCATGCTCAACAGTCAACGGCTTCACCCACTGTGACCCAAAACATAGGGCTGATAAACTCCGCTGGTAATGGGCGATTGGTCTTAAGGGTAACTGCGTCTGATGCAAAAATTTACAACCTTACCATTGATATACTTGCACTTCCCTTCATCAACAATAAAAGTACATGGAGTACTTATGCCAATGGATGTGGCAGCATCAACTTCAATGTAGGTGTCACAGGGACATTGCAAACAACTGGAGGATTCAGTTGGCTCAGGAATACGGTCTGGGGTAGTCCGGAAGCAAGAGGAAACTCTCAGAACATCACAGACAATATTATCGATACCACTGGATCTGTGGCCAATATTCCTTTTGCTATTTCCATGTATTCAGCCATTGGTTGTCTTGTGCAGGATACCTTGACGTATAAAATAAATCCTACTCCAGTCATTACTGAGTTCAATGTTTATGACACTATTTGCAGTGATGTTGGTATCAAGGCATTCACCCCCAAAACCCAGATCAGCAGTGGTGTTAACATGATTTGGACTGCGCCAACTGCTGCAGGGCTGTCTGGGATCACTGCCGGAACCTATTCCGTTACCAATCCTGTCTCTAAGTTGGGCAACTTTAACCAGCAGAAGATTATCAATTCAACGGCACTTCCCATAAGTGTAACCTATAGCCTCACACCCATTTATCCTTATATCCTCACAAGCAATACAGCCTACTGTGCTGCTACTTCTTCCGTTCAGTATACCGTTACTGTAAACCCCAGGCCTCAGTTGCTGGCAACCCAGACAACAGTGGCATGCAGTGGAACTCCTTTCCGGTATTCTCCTCCTGTGGGTGTTTCAGGAAGTACCATCATCCCCGCAAGTACTGTTTATACCTGGACAGCTCCACAGTACAGTGACACTGCTTTGTTAAGGGGTGGATCTGGGCTGAATAAGGCGGCAGGAGAGTATGTGGATGCGCCAATATCCCAGGTCTTAACAAATCGTGGGCTCGTTCCACAGATTGCTACCTATAATGTTTTTGCGAAAGCAGGAAATTGTGAGTCTGCCCAGCCTTTTGATCTTGTTGTGACAGTTTTTCCAGCGCCAGTGGTAACACCGCCATCCGATACACTTCAGATATGCAGCGGATCCCTCCCCATATTCAGTTCACTCACACCCACCCCAACAGGGACAGGTATGGTTACCGTTTATAATTGGGCAACGCCACAGTTACAACCTGCTGGCTCACTCTCTGGGACTGGCATTTCTGCCCAATCCAATCAGATTGTTTTTGCCCCCTCCCTCAACAACTTGCGAACAACAACCTCCCACGCAAGCTATGTTGTTACGCCTGTTACAACTTATAACATAGCACCTAGCCCAACCACTGCTTGTGCAGGTACTGCATTCAAAATTGTGATCAGGGTAAACCCTGTAGCTGCGTTAGGAACGCAGACCCTCGTGGCTTGTAGCAATGACAATTTCATTTCTACTCCCAACCCCGTCCCGCAGGGAACTACATATACCTGGAGTTCTCCTACACTTGCAACAGGTCTTTTTTTGAATGATGGAGACAGAAATATCAATCTTTTGGGAGATACAGCCATCACTGGAAACTTGAGTTACACAGGTGTAAATAGCGGGGGAAGTGCCTCATTTACTATTGTTCCCAAAAGTGGTAATTGTATTGGTAATCCATTCAGTTTGGTGGTTACCGTCAGGCCTTTGCCAGTTGTGTCAACTGCATCAAGAATTGTCTGCAGCGGTGCGCAATTTTCCACATCCCCTACAAGCAACCTTACGGGTATTACTACTTCCTATACATGGGGATTACCTGTGATTGTTCCTGCCAATGCACTGGTGGGTGCATCCGCCAATACGTCCCCTGTCCAAAGCATCACGCAAACCTTATTGGATGTTTCCAATAATATTTCACAAGCCACCTATACTGTTACACCGATTTCACAGGGTTGTCCTGGCAAACCCTTCACTTTTGTGGCGACAGTGAACCCGACACCTACCATTTTGAACAAGGATACCACCATCTGTCCGGGGAATCCATTTTCAATGAATCCATCTCCCTTGCCTTTTATCACCACCTATACATGGGATGCACCGGTATTCAATATCCCCAATGCTGTTCTCGGCGGAGTTGCGCAAACCACGCCAGTGCCCAGCTTCAGTCAGGTATTGACCAATACAACCAACTCCATTGATGTAATGTCCACTTACAAGATGACGCCAAGGTTTGGCGATTGTGTTGGAAAGCCATTCTCGATTGTGGTAACGGTCAAGGCATCTCCCTACATAACGGATACCTTGGTTTCAACGGTTTGTAGCGGAAGTCCGTTTACTGTAGCCATGCCCAACAATCTACCTCCAGGGTCATTGTACAAATGGGTTGAGCCCACCTACAGCAATGGAATAACAGGAGGCTCTCCCCAAGATGTACTGCAGGCGCTGATCAGCCAGACCCTTCGTAATACCAACAGCGATACAACTACTGGACGCGCCTATTATAATGTTACACCTGTTGCCAATGGTTGTATTGGTAATCCTTTTACGGTCAGGGTTAATGTAAAAGCCAATTCTGCGACATTGACAAGTCCATTGAACCTCCCAGCCATTTGCAGCGGAACTACTCTGAGCTATGTGCCCACCAGCAATTTTCCTGGTACAGCTTTCATTTGGGTAAGGGATGGGATGACAGGGCTTCAAAATGCTGCCACATCTGGCTACGCAGATATCAATGAGTTACTCATCGACTCAATAGGGGATCCGATTACTGTAAATTATCGTTTCTCATTGCTCTACAATGGATGTTTGAATGCAAAGACCCAGATTGTTTCAGTGGTTGTCAATCCTCAGCCCATCCTTTCCAGCCCCATCAGGCCTACTCCCATCTGCTCTGAGAATCTTTTCAATTATACCCCTGTCAGCAGCACCAGGGATGTGAGTTTTAGTTGGACCAGGTCTTATGTTGTAGGTATTACAGAACCATTGACACAGGGATTCAATAGCATCAGCGAAAAGCTCACCAATACCACTTTCAATACGGTGCAGGTACCCTATGTATTTACGATGACGGCAAATGGATGCACCAACCAGCAAACTGTTTATGAAGTCGTCAATCCGGTGCTTACGTTGAATGACCAGACAACACCTGTGTGCAGTGGCACCAATTTCAACATCAACCCGCCCAACAGCGTCGGTGCTGTTTTCCTCTGGAGCAGGCCCAGTCTTGGTATTGGATTGATTGGCGGAACTGAAAATACCATCATCCCAACAACCAATGTTACAGGAAGCCTCAAGAACCTCACTGATTTTCCTTCTGTTGCAGAATATGAACTTACGCCCATCATACCAGGAGCCAGTTCAGGCGGATGTTTGGGAAATCCATTCAAATTGAGTGTGGTTGTTAACCCCATTCCCGTTTTGAGCAGTCCAAAATCATTGCCAGATATTTGTAGCGGTACGCCATTTACCTATATCCCAACCAGCAATACCCCGGGAACCATCTTCACCTGGACCAGGGATAGTATCCCAGGATTAAGCAACCTGTCTGCAAGAGGAAGTTTTCTAATTGATGAAACCCTGCTGGATACTACGATCAATCCAGTGAAGGTTACCTATAACTACAGGACCACTTTCAATGGATGTACAGACAGTACACAATTCGTAACCTTCATCGTTAACCCTGCACCCATTGTGCCTGATCAAAAGATTACCATTTGCAGTGGAGAGCAGTTCAGCTTGCCTGTTGATCTTGAACCGATGCGCACAACCTATACCTGGTCTGCTCCAACCATTTTGCCATCTGGGTCATTGAGCAGCTTCACCCAAACAACATCGCCCCAAACCCTT
The DNA here is from genome assembly GCA_943327275.2 of Chitinophaga pinensis. Classification (GTDB taxonomy): domain Bacteria; phylum Bacteroidota; class Bacteroidia; order Chitinophagales; family Chitinophagaceae; genus Pollutibacter. The sequence goes on along the minus strand of CALPWM020000051.1, from coordinate 6,361 downwards.
GTGTATGATACATTGAACAGTTCAATTAACTCCAATGCATTGGCGGTGTATACCATCAATCCTTCCAATCCAGTCTGTGCGCTCAAGCCATTCAACGTCTTTATCACTGTTAAGCCCATTGCTAAAATTGGGAACCAGAACACCAACAGTTGCAATGGAAAACAATTTGTGTTCAACCCCTCTGGTGTGCCAAGCAATACCCTTTACAAATGGAAATTCAATGAAGTGAATCCATCATTTGCCTTGGGCGGATACACCTCCAATGATACCTCCTTTAGGCCAAGTGTAATACAAACCTTGGCCAACTCTGGCAATAGCATCGTTTATGCCGGTTATCAAATACAGACAAGCACCAATGGCTGTGCAGGTAATTCCTTCCAGTTGAGGGTTGCGGTTAACCCAACGCCAAGGGTAAGGATAACAGGACCTTCTAATGTTTGTATCAATGCCAATGATACCTTGAATCTCAGTTTTACCGGAACAGGTCCTTGGTCCATCAGCTATATCGATAACAAGGATGGTTTCCTGACCCAGGTAGGGGGGTTCTCAAAGCCGAATTCAATTTTTGTTCAATCCAATCTTCCCAATGATTCGGTATATCGGATGACGATCATGAATGTAAGTGATGCTTTCTGCTCAAGCGATACAAGCTCATCTTCAAATGGTGTTGCCAGCATTGTTCAAAGACTGAACAAATTGCCGTTGAATACTATTAGAGCACCCAATGGAACCCTGATCTGTATCGGACAGTTCCAGCCCATGGTTATTTCACCACTGGCCAAGGTCTATCAATGGTACAGGAATGATACCCTGATCAACAATGCCAACAGCGTTAATTTCAATGCCTATGTGCAGGGTACCTATACCGCCATGGTGACTGACTCGTTGGGTTGTACCAACATGACCGTCAACAGCATCAAGATGGCGGACCTGAAAACATTTGGTATTTCATTTTCCAATGATCCGGTCAACTGTATCAATGTTACCAAACAATTCCTCAATTATTCTGATACTTCATCCGTCAGGAACATCAGCTGGAAATGGAATTTCAATGGAGAGGACTCCTCCAAAATGTACAATGCAACAACCATGTTCAAGAAAGGCGGATTGAAAAAAATCACCCTTTCTGCCAGTGTGCCCTCTTGTACCTACTCCATAACAAAAGACAGCCTGATCATGATTGCTGAGCCCATCCGTGCTGCAAAACTGGAAACAGTGAGTACCAACGCTGCAAGGCCCATTCAACTGAAGGCCAGAAACTTTGAGGGAATCAATTATGCCTACGATTGGCAACCTTCATGGGGGCTGAATTTTTACAGAATAAATAATCCTGTATTTACATATAATCAGACACAGTCCTATTATATTAAAATGACTTCGCCTGCAGGATGTATTACTGTGGATACCATCAAAGTCCTGGTATTTGATTCAGCGCTTGTGAATATTTTTGTGCCAAAGTCTTTCACTCCTAACGGAGATGGCGTGAATGATGTTCTCTATCCATATATCGCAGGAATGAAGTCTTTGACCTACATGAGGATTTTCAATAAATTCGGGAAACAGCTTTACGAAACACGAACAACTGCAGAAGGATGGAACGGCCAAAGCTTTGGCAGGCAGCAGCCCATGGATGCATATTTATGGGTTGCAGAGGGCATTGATATCAATGGAAACAAGGTTCAACAAACTGGTAGCGTATTGTTAATGCGATGACATGAAAAAATTAATTCAGTATACAAGATTTATTTGCATTGGGTTTGCCTTGATGGCATTCTTGCCTGCTGCCTTGCATGCACAGGAACCGAATTTTTCTCAGTTCATTGCATCACCGCTTTCGATCAATCCTGCCTTGGCAGGGTCCAGCGATGCAGACTGGAGAACGGTAAGCAATATCAGGAGACAATGGATAGGAAGTATATCACCATACAGCACCCAAACCATTTCCATTGATGGAAAATTAAAGAACCTCGATGATCAGAGTTATTTTGGTCTTGGGGGAATGGTGCTCTCAGAAAAAGCCATGGATGGATTGTACAAAAGCAATTTTATCAACCTCAATGCAAGCTACCATCAGGCATTGGACGACAATGGCAATGGCATTTCTGTTGCTTTGGGTGTGGTCAACAACAGCACCAGGGTTGATCTTGGTGGATTGACATTTGACCAGCAACTTTCTAGCTCAGGTTTCAATCAGGCTTTGCCTGCAGCAGAAATGAATCTTGGAAATTCAACTTCATTCACTTCGGCAACTGCAGGACTTTTGTACACCTATGATGCGGAGTTTTCATTTTTGAATATTGGTATTTCAGGTTATCGGTTCATGAAAACAAAGAGGAGCCTGCTGAATGATCCTACCAAAAAGATTTCTCCAAGGTACAGTGCTCACGCAGATTTTGGAACAGCCATCAATGAAATCATCAGTGCAAATTTTAGTGCCTTGCACCTTATTCAGGATGGCATGTCTGTAACTTCACTGGGTGCCATCATGGGAATTCAGCATGGTCAAAGTGGTTTTGAAGAAAACAAGGTAAGGATGTTCAACCTGGGTCTTTACTACCGGGTAAACGACGCAATAACCCCTTATGTTGGCTATGCATTCAATGGTTTTCAGTTTGGATTGAGTTATGATATGAGTGCTACTCCTTCAAAAACAGGCTCAGTCAACTACAAATCAATTGAATTGTCTTTCATGTATAAAAAGTACCTTCCCACGTACCGCAGAAAAATTGGAAGGTACAATTCACCTTATTGATTTGTTTTACTATCCATCAACGCCAATTATGAGAAAAACTTCCTCAGTTGTTTATGTGTTGACATTTTGTTTTCTGGCATTGTTGTCTACAGCACAAGAAAAAAGACCCAATATCCTGGTCATCTTTTCCGACGACCATACCGAGCAGGCCATCAGTGCATATGGAAGTAAATTGATGCAAACGCCCAATATTGACAGAATTGCCAAAGAAGGTGCCTTGTTCAAAAATGTTTTTGTTACCAACTCGATTTGCGCACCAAGCCGGGCGGTACTCCTTACCGGCAAATACAGCCACATCAATGGTTTACGAGACAACAGCCCCCGTCGTGCATTTGACTCCAATCAACAACAGATCCAACGGGTGCTTTCTCAATACAATTACCAGACTGCCTGGATAGGGAAATGGCACCTCAACACGTTGCCCGGTGGATTTGATTTCTGGCGGGTATTGCCAGACCAGGGGAATTATTTTCAGCCAGATTTTGTGCACATGAACAAAGACACTGTGAGGCACAAAGGCTATGTTACCAACCTGATCAGTGACTTTGCTTTGGAATGGTTGGAAGGCCGCGACAAGCAGAAACCATTTTTCATGGTAGTAGGCGAGAAGGCTACACACCGGAACTGGATGCCTGATCCACAAGACCTTGCAGAGTTTGAAAACAAGGAATTTGCCTTTCCCGCCAATTTCAATGATGATTACAAGGGAAGAAGAGCAGCAGCAGACCAGGACATGACGATTGACAAAACCATGGTATTGCGTGATGACCTCAAAATGGGGGTCGATTATACCAGGCCGGGTATGTTTGGCAGGATGACTGCGGAAGAAAAAGCAGTTTACAAAAAATATTACGATAAGGCTGAGCTTGAATACAATAAGGTGAAGGATGACAGTGTTGCCCTGCTCAAATGGAAATACCAGCGCTACCTCAGGGACTATCTTGCCACAGCCCGATCAATGGACAGAAATATCGGTAGGATTTTGAGTTACTTGGATTCAGCAGGACTTTCCGAAAACACCATCGTTATTTACACTTCTGACCAGGGATTCTACATGGGGGAACATGGTTGGTTCGACAAGCGCTTCATGTATGAGGAAAGCCTGCGTACGCCATTTGTGATGAAATATCCCGGAAAGGTCAAACCTGGCACCATTGTGGATGGCATTGTGGTTAACATCGATTTTGCTCCAAGCATTATTGACATGGCTGGTGCAAAAGTGCCCGAAGACATCCAAGGGAAAAGTTTTGCGCCATTGCTGGCTGAGAAACCGAACACGAAGGACTGGAGAAAGGCCATGTTTTATCATTATTATGAATTCCCACAGCCACACCATGTAGCCCCTCATTTTGGTGTGCGCACAGAAAGGTATAAATTGATCCGCTTTTATGGGCCTTACGATACATGGGAACTATTCGATCTTAAAAATGATCGGCTAGAACTCCATAACTTGATTGATGACCCCAAAATGAAGGCGCTGATTGTCAATCTGAAAGCTCAATTGAAAACATTGATCCTGCAATACAAGGATGAAGAAGCCCTTAGGGTGTTTAATGATAACAAGTAAAAAAAGCTGAAGGTTAAACGATTTAGTCCATAATTGTTGCAAATTAGTAGTAATGCTACCTTCAAAAGTAGTTACATTGCATGTGCAACTACCATGAGTTCCAAAACACCAACTACACAAAGCAAGAGCAAAACTACGCTCCCTTTAGTCAATGAGGCTTTGCCTCTTCCCGATGATTATGGTCGTGTTCGGGAAATCATGAGCAGTCTGGGCGATAGCGCATGGTCGCATGATTTCAGGACTGGAATCACCTGGTTCTCTTCAAAGTTCAATCCATTTGTTGGATTAATGCCTGATGGGCTCAGGGCTACCCAGGCAGAAAATATCTGGTGGGAAAGTACCCATCCAGATGACCGCCATCTGCTCAAGGAGAATGATCTTGCATACAAGAACATGAAACAGGAGCGCCATGGCATAGAATACAGAATTTTTGATGAGAAGGGAAAGATGCACTGGGTCTTGGACCGGGGTGTGGTTGTAGAGAAGGATTCAGACGGGAAGCCTGTTTTATTGGTCGGAACCCATGTTGATATCACCACCACAAAGGAACTGCAACAAAAGATTGCCTCTCTTTTGGATCAGCAGCACAAGGAAATTGTAAAGGCTGTCATTGAGAGAACTGAACTGGACAGGAAAGAGATTGCCAGTATTTTGCACGAAAATGTAAATCAAATCCTTACGGCAGGCAGGATGATGCTTGAGTTTTTACCAGTGATGGACAAGGCGATAGGAGAGTTTACAGAAAAAGTAAAACAAATCATGTACAGTGCTGTTGACGAGGTCAACAAGATTTGCAATGACATCAACCCAGATTCACTGCTTCATATTCCTTTGACAGACCTCATAACAGACCTGGTCAATCGCTTGAATAAAGCAAAATCCATATCAATCTCTTTTGACCACAGCCGCTTTTCCCCCAGCAAGAGAAAGAACAAGGACCATGAGTTGACCATCCTGAGGGCCATACAGGAATGTTTACAAACCATCGTTCATGAGTCTGCTGCACAATTGGCAACCATTCATCTTGAAAGCAACAATGATTTCATGTTGCTTGAGGTGTTTTGCGATGATAAAAAACTAAATATTAATCTTCTATCTGCTAATCTCCGCATTAAAAATATTGTCAATCGGTGTGATCTCTTTGGTGGTACTTTTCACCTGGAAAAAAAGAAGAACGAGGGTGTTCTGTTCAAGGCTTCGATCCCTGTTTAAAGCCTTTTTCGCCTGATCCTCAATGATCTGGATTTCGGGAACGATTGCGTAAATTATCTATTTGAATTTGAGTTAAAAATTGAAAAAGGTATAAATTGGGGGTTCGCCATCAATTGATGGCGGTATTATCATAACCAAAAATGCCATAATGAGAAAAATTCTACTGCTATTTGCGGTACTCGTGCAAGCAAGTATTTCACTTGCTCAACAGGCCCAGAAAGATGTCACCGGTAAAGTGACGGACAACAATGGTTCACCGCTTTCAGGTGTGACCATTTCCAACAAGAAATCAGCAAACAGTACAGTCACAGCAGCAAACGGATCATTCAGCATCCGGGCAAGACAGGGTGACGTGCTTGTTTTCACCAATATCTCATTTGCAGATGTAGAGAAGACTGTAGGCGCATCCAATGTGATCAACGTTTCTATGCAGACTGCTGCTGCACAGTTGAGTGATGTTGTTGTGGTCGGTTATGGAAAGGCAAGCCGTAAGGCATTGACTTCTGCGATCACTACCATCAGGCCGGAAGACATGAACCGCGGTCCGATCACGGATGTTGGTCGTTTGCTTCAGGGAAAGGTACCAGGGTTGAACATCACCACCAATGGTGATCCCAACCGCCGCGCTGCCATCATCCTTCGTGGTGCATCCACCATCAACAGCCCAGGTAACCCATTCTTTGTAATCGATGGAGTACCCGGTGCCGATATTGCATTGGTTGCTCCTGAAGACATTGCATCCATTGATGTGTTGAAAGATGCTGCTGCCACAGCCATTTATGGTAACAGGGCAGCATCAGGTGTAATCATGATCACCACCAAAAAAGGAC
>CALPWM020000050.1 GCA_943327275.2 Chitinophaga pinensis | reverse complement strand
ATGGCCGCCCACCACCAGGGCCCATTTTGAAGCGCAGGCAGGCCCGACTGGTGCATTGCTGGTAGGCAGTGCCGAAGATGTTGCAGCGAAAATCCTTCGCCATGCACAAGCATTGGGTGGAATATCCAGGGTTACCTTCCAGCTGGATACAGCAGAGCTGCCCCATTCAACAATCAAAGATTGCATTGGGCTGATGGGTAGAAGGTTGAAGCATTTGCTTGCATGATGAGATGTGAATTTTGTATATTTAGATAACATCTTCATTCCATGAAAATAATATTCCCCCTTTTTCTGCTCTCCTTCTTTTTACTGAATTGTACTAAAAAAGAGGCAACGCTGACCGAACAGGAAGTCTATGCGGTATTGGATAAATTTGATCAAGGATGGGAACAGAAAAATTCCAAGCTGGTAGACTCAGTTTTATCAGAACATTATGTGTATTATACCCAGTCTGGACAACCCTTTGACCGAAAAAACATCATTGCAACCGCGGGGTCAGATATCTATCAGTTGCAAACCATGGACCGCGAATATTTGACCCTGCAGATCGAGGGCAATACTGCTGTGGTGAACACCATCTGGAAAGGCAAGGGTTTCTACCATGGCGAACAGTTCAATGATAAACAGCGCTGCAGTGTGACAATAGTAAAACACAATGGGGTGGTCAGGATTCTTGCTGAGCATTGTACGCCGATCAAGTAGGCCGGGACGCTGTTATACATTTATTGCGAGGGAATAATTCATCGAGAAGTAAATTTTCCTATTTGCCTTTCAGGGTTTTGTTGATGGTGTCAACTAATCCATCATTCGCAGTATCATGTCCGAGTTGCCAGAACATGATGCCTCCCAATTTTCTTTGCAATACATATTTTGTTTTTGCTGCTATGGATTGTTTGTTGTCAAAAGTGGCGAATGATTTGTCTTTGGCATTGTAAGCAAATGGCGCCTGGGCCTTTTCATCCCAGTACATGGTATAGCCACTGTTTTCGGAAATGCGCGTTGGAAACTGGTTGTATCCAATAAAGTGTTTGAAGGTTCCTTTCTGGTAAAGCCCATTGTTTTCTGGCGATACTCCTTCCCAGGTGCGGGCGTAGAATGCTGCACCCACAATCAGTTTTTTTGATGGGATACCCATGTTGAGCAAACTGCTCACACAATTGTCGGTTGATTCCTTCTGTTTGTCAGTGCTGTACAACGCAGTATGGTGGCCTGTTACAGTAGAATATCCTCCAACAAGATCGTAGGTCATCAGGTTCACGTAATCAACAAGTGGCATGATGGCTTTCCAATCCACCGACTGATCAATGAATTTTTGAAAACCACCTGCTGCAAAAGTAATCGTGCTTTTTTTGCCCAATTCCTTGCGCAAGAGCCTGATCAGTTCAGTAAAGTTTTGTTTGTCTTCCGGAACAAAGCGATGTCCTGGAAATCCTTCAATGGTGGGGTATTCCCAGTCAAGGTCGATGCCATCCGATCCAAAATAATCCGTCAGGGATTTCACGGATCGCACAAAATCCTCTCTGCCCCTTGCCGTACTGAAAACGTCAGAGCATGGCGCACATCCTCCCCATCCACCCAATGACAACAATACTTTCAGGTCCTTGTTTTGTTTTTTCATGGCCACCATCTTCTGGATCAACAGGGTGTCTTTTTCCCCACGAATTTTCAGGTCATTTCCATTGAGTCGTCCAAAGCAATAAATAATATGCGTGAAGTTTTTTGCATTGAAGCTGTCAATTGCAGCAAGGCTTCCTGAGTAATAGGCGATGACTGCTTTTTTTTGTGCTGATGCTATCTGAGGGTTGCTGAAACCCAATATCATCAAAAGACAAAGACTGATTATTCCGTATGACATGATTGAAAAAGTAGTTGAGTGGTTCAAATCTAAATAAATTAACGATGCACTGTTGAAATTAATCATTCTATTAAAAGTGTAAATTGCATTTCTATATTATGACTGAAATAATTGCACTTCACTCCAATTCAGAATGGTTACTGATCCTCCTGGCTTCCTTCATCATTGGCCTTACCAAGGCCGGTCTCAAAGGGGTGGACATGCTGAGCGTAACGCTGATGGCGATTGTATTTGGGAGCAAGCCCTCAACAGGGATTGTACTGCCCTTGCTATGCCTCGCTGATATTGCAGCTGTTGCTTACTACAACAGACATGCAGAGTGGAAGCACTTTAAGAAACTTACACCCTGGATGTTGGTGGGCATTGTGTTGGGGGTTTATCTGGGTCAGGATATGGACGAGGCCATTTTCAGAAAAATCATGGCCATCATCATTTTGTTGACCATTGTGATTGCATTGGTGATGGAATATAGAAAATCGCAGGAAGTCCCCCGTCATCCGCTGTTTGTTGTGTCGACAGGTCTGGCCGCGGGTTTCACCACGATGATCGGCAACCTGGCCGGGGCATTTTCCAATCTTTATTTCCTGGCCATGCGCGTAGACAAGAACAGTTTCATCGGAACTGCTGCCTGGATTTTTCTGATCATCAACCTGGTTAAATTTCCCTTACAGGTCTTTTTTTGGAAGAACATCACTGTGCAGAGCCTGAAAATAGATGCATTGTTGGTTCCAACCCTTGCCATAGGCTTTGTCGCAGGCATCTTCATCGTCGGCAAGATAAGGGATGAGCAATACCGCAAGGTGGTGTTGTTCCTCACACTTGCAGGTTCAATACTGATGTTGTTGAGGCGGTAGTTTAACAAGGTTCAGCAAAAAGCAATTTTTTCTTATCCCCCTGTCGTTGGCAACTTCCCCTAATTTTGCCTTGTAATTTTAAATTATCATTCATGATCAAATACATCAGAGTATTGCCTTTCCTCTTCGTTTTCAATTCAGTTTTTTCACAAGTTGAAAAAGATGATTTTAAGTTGGCAAGCACCAAATTTGTTGCCTTTTTTAACGAGAACAAATACGACAGCATTGTTGCCATGTTTTCTCCTGAAATGAAAACAGCTTTGCCTCTTGAAAAATTCACACAGTTCAGTGCAGGACTTAAAAAGCAGTTGGGATCAATCAGGAAAACAAGGTTTGTCCGGTTGCAGCAATCAACAGCTTTTTACGAAACAATTTTTGACAAAGGTGTTTTGGGTATGAACATGGTTTTAAACAACAGGAATGAAATTGCAGGCTTGTTGTTAAAGCCTTATACCGAAGCAAAGACCATTGAAAGAAATGCAACCCCCATGTTCCTTCCTTTTAAAGGCGTTTGGACCGTATTTTGGGGAGGAGACACAAAAGAGCAGAATTATCATGTAGAAAGCGTTGCACAAAAGAACGCATTTGATATCATGGTTTTTGATGAGAAAGGTTCTACACACAAAGGGAATGGGCTTGTCAATGAAGATTATTATGCATTTGGGAAAGAGCTTTTTGCGCCTTGTGATGGTGAGGTTGTTTTGGTGGTTGATGGTGTAAAAGACAATGTTCCGGGTACCTTAAATCCTATTTATATTCCAGGAAATACAGTGGTAATAAAGACTCCAAAGGGTGAGTATGTATTTTTTGCTCATTTCAAACAACATTCCATTGTTGTCAAACAGGGGCAACAGGTAAAGACAGGTGAATTGCTGGGCCTTTGTGGCAATTCTGGCAATTCGTCTGAGCCACACCTGCATTTTCATCTTCAAAACGTTGAAGACATGATCTTGGCCACGGGGGCAAAATGTTTTTTTGACCAGCTCAAGGTTAATGGCGTATTGCGCTCAGATTATTCACCTGTCAAAGGGGATAAAATTGAGTCTGTAAGGAAGTAAAATTGAGCCCGAGAGAGATTATTCTCCCAATAAATTTTGTACTTCTGTCTCAAGGACTGGGAGATGGTTTATGACAATTCCCCATATAATTTCATCTGACACCGAGTCATAGCCATGTATGATTCTATTTCTGGTATCTACAATTTTTCTTGCATTTGTTATATCGATAGAAGGATTATTTGTAAGTATTCTATTGAGCGCTTCACCGATGATTTCAATATTTCTTTCTACTGCTCTTCTTGTCCTAAGATCATTTTTATAAGATGAAAAATCTTTAGAAATATCAATAAAGTAACTCTCAATTTCCATGACAGCATTCAGGATATCAAAAAGCCATGCCTTTGTTTGATTATCCATAAACAAGTTCTTTTGTTTGATTTACTACTTGTTTAAAATAGGGATTTTTAATCGCTTGTTCCTCCAGTAAATCCAAAGGCCTTTTTAGTATTTCTTCTAATGCAAACTTTAGATCAAAATAATTATCAGCATAATCCTTGACATCAATGTTTTCAAACTCTACAATCAAGTCTATGTCACTGTCCAAGTTAAAATTAGACGTTAACACTGACCCAAAAGCATAAAGATATTTTACCTTGTGGCTTGCACAAAGTTCATTGATCTGGTTTTTGTAAAGTGATAACGAGTTCATAGCATTGATATACACAAATTTAGCATTTATTCATACAATTTTAGTGCATCAATGAGATACTGCCATTTAATACTATTGATTACCTTGCCATAATCAAATCATTCCACATGCATGCCATCACCGTAAAAGCCACCATCAATTCCTCCATCAATACTGTTTGGGATTTTTGGACCAAGCCGGAACACGTCATGCAATGGAACAACGCAAGCCCTGATTGGCATTGTCCTTCAGCCACCAATGACTTGAGGGTTGATGGCGAGTTTCATTACATCATGGCGGCCAAAGATGGCAGTGTTAATTTTGATTTTTGGGGAACCTATGTAAAGGTTGAACCCTATCAGGCATTGGAAATGTATTTGGGCGATGGACGAAACCTGAAAATTGAATTCAATGAAATTGATGGTGCCGTGAACATCACAGAAATCTTTGAGCCTGAGGAGGTGAATTCTATGGAATTACAAGAAGCAGGATGGCAATCCATCCTGAACAATTTCAAGCACTATGTTGAAGGATGATTTCTGCATTGCTTTCATCATCCCGCAAATACATCAAGCTTATTGTAATGTGATGACCTGCCTGTAAAAAGCAATCATCCTGTTCAAATCTGAAATTCCAATGCGCTCATCAATGCCATGAAATCCTTTGGCATCCTGCATGGGCGTGAAGTTCAGTACAGCTTCACTGAAGCCCCTGAAATAGCGGGAATCGGTTGCGCCAATCATCAGGTAGGGCGATACCAATGCTGATGGAACAAGGCTATTGGCAATACCTTCCAGCCTCTTGAACGCTGGATGATCTGTTGGCGTTGTGGCTGAAGGTTCCATCAAAGAAATGGTTTGTTTTTTCACCATTACCCGCTCATCATTGATGGCTTGTTTCACAAAGTTGACTACATCTTCACTGGTTTCACCGGGAAGAATGCGGCTGTTGAAAGTTGCCTTGGCAATGGAAGGAATGACATTGTCTTTGATCCCTGCTTTGACAATGGTAGGCACAATTGTGGTGTGCACCAATGCATTGGTCTGTTTGTTTTCTTCCAATTTGCTGATCACCTGTCCTTTAAAGAGCCACATGTTGGACATCACCATGCGGGTGAAGAAAGATTGGGCTGCGCCAGTGCGGTTGAGCAATTCTCCTACCGATGGTGTGATCATGGCAGGCATTTGTTTGGCCCTTACTTTAGCGATGGCCTGATTGAGAACATCAATGGCCGTTTCTTTATCAGGCATCGATGAATGCCCACCGGGAATTTCTACTGTAAGGTCGATATTCACAAATCCTTTTTCACCTGTTCCAATCACTGCTACAGGCCTACCTGCATCTTTGAAACGCTGTGTATCAATCTGTCCACCTTCATCCAATACAAATGCAGGTTTGATATTGTTTTCCTTGAACCATTTGGAGAAAATAGCGGCGCCTCTTTTGCCGGCAATTTCTTCATCATGTCCGAAAGCCAGGTAAATCGTGCGTTCTGGTACATGGTTCTCCTTGAGTAATTTTTCAACGGCTTCCATGATGGCGATGGCAGAAGCTTTGTCATCCACAGCACCTCTTCCCCAGATGGTATCGTTTTTGATGATGCCGCTGAAGGAGGGATAGGTCCATTTGCTTTCAGCTACCGCTTCCACAGGAACCACATCCATGTGCGCCATCAATACGTAAGGCGCAGCTGTTGTGTCTTTCCCTTTCCATTTGAACACATAACTGAGTTGGTTGAAGGTCATCTTTTCCAGTTGTTGGTGCATCAATGGATAAGTGCTTTCCATGAAGCTGCGAAATTTGGTGAACTCTGCTGTATCTATGGCCAATGTATCGCCGAAGGAAATTGTTTTTATCTGGATGGCATTGCTCAAATGAACGGCTGCTGAATCGTTGTTGGGTATTTCAACCACGGTACCGTTGTATACTGCTGCCTTTTGAAAACGGAAAGTATTGATCAAAAGGACTCCTGCAACAACAACGAGGGCCAACAATGCAAAATATAACAGACGTTTCATGATGAAGAAAATTGAGCATTGAAGATATGAAGAAAGGCCAATTCAATCAATTTGCTGGTATGGTTTGCATGCATTAAATTCAAGCATGAAAAATATGCGTTTCCCATTTTTACTCGTGTTGTTTGCTATATTCCTCATTTCAACACTTGCAAAAGCCCAGCCGGAAAAAGCCGAAGCCGGCATCAAAGCCATCATGCAGGAAATCCCCGTCATGGGCCTTTCGGTTGCTGTCGTAAAAGGCAATAAAATCATTTATACCCAGTCCTTCGGGACCAAAAACCAGGAAAACAAAACCCCGCTGACGGATGATTGTATTTTCAGGATTGCTTCGATTTCCAAGTCCTTTTCTGCCACTTCCATCATGCAATTGGCTGAAAGGAAAAAGCTTTCCATTGACCAAGACGTCAGTGAACTGATTGGGTTCAAGGTGCGCAACCCAAAGTTTCCTGAGACAGTGATTACCCTTCGGTTGATGATGTCGCATTTGTCTTCGATCAATGACAGCCAGGGTTATTTCAGCCTTGATGCCATCAACCCTGAAAAGAACCCGAACTGGGCCAAATCGTATAGTAATTATGAACCGGGCAAGGGCTATGCTTATTGCAACCTGAATTTCAACATGATTGGTACCATCATTGAAAAGGTTTCAGGAGAACGATTCGATCAATACGTAATAAAGCATGTATTGGATCCCCTTAAGCTGTATGGAGGATATGACGTGGATGGATTGGATAAATCACGCTTTGCATCCATTTATGAGTACAGGGCAGATTCAACAAAATTTGTCTTGTCTGAAGGTGCCTATGCCAGCCGTGCGAAGGATCTATCCAATTATGTGATGGGCTATTCTACGCCTGTTTTTTCGCCCACTGGTGGGATGAAGATTTCAGCACCCGACCTTGCCAGGTACATGCTGATGCACAGCAATTATGGAAAATACAAAGGGAAAAGAATCATTTCCAAAAAGAGTGCGCAACAAATGCAAATAGCCATGTCAGAAGAAGAAGGATATGGATTTGCGATAGAAACCACCAGCAAACTGATTCCAGGTAAAACCCTGAAAGGCCATACTGGCGTGGCTTATGGCTTGTTTAGCTCCATGTATTTTCATCCGGAAGAGAAGTTCGGCATTGTTGTCATCAGCAACGGATGTGCTCCAGGATATTCTGATGGCTACAATACTGTCATCAGGAAATCAATCAATTGTTTGTACGAAAGCCTGATTGCCAACTAAAGCAACTTTCTATTTTGAATCCTGCATTGGACCCTAGTCAATGCTTTGAATCCTGATAGTGTTGTTTCAGGATGTCTGCTCCAAAGTCGTTGCCTTTCTCTCTGAGGATGGCATGAATATGGTTGCCATCATTGCTGAATCCAACATTGTCGTATTCAATCAAAAAGTCAGGGCCGTTCAGGATATAATAATGGGGTTTATTGTTCTCCATGCTTCCAATCCAAGCGAAGTAAATTTTTTCAATCCCTGATTTGATGATCTTGTCCATGAGTTGATGTGCCTTTTCGTGTTCAAAATTGTGAACGAACTCCTGGATCAGCAACTGAAGGATTTCCTTCTGGTCTTTTGTAAACTGTTTGGCCTGGATGCCATAATTGCTGTCAATGCGCTGACTGCTTTTGGGGTTGGTGATGATGTCTTTCGGAACAGCACGGTTTAATACGCCAAGGGCTTTTTGTTGTGCTGACATGGATTGAACCAGCATAAAACCCAAATCCTCTTCTTTGCTCAAAATCCGCAAGCCCGCATATTTTCCTGATTTCACCTCTGAAGGATCCGTTCCGATAAAATAGGGCGACATGCTTATTTTTTGGCCATCGGAAGTCATGCTCAAGGCCATGTGATGACCGCCAAAATTCAGGCCCCAGGGTTCATTGTCTGCAGGTTTGCCAAAAATGGCGATATAGTAATTCCCATGCGCCCACTTGAGGTTCTGCATGCCTTTCAGGGACTTCTCGCTGATCTTTCCATCATCGAATGCCTGTTGGTAGAGTATATTCAAAATATCATCCAATTGCATGATACTGGTTGTTTTCAGATATCCCTGTGAGCTGAGCAGTGCCGATAGTACACGGTGATAGGCCAAGCGGCTTTTATCGCTGAGTGAGCCGTACTGAATACCAGGACGAGCCTCCATCCCAACGGGAAGATTGGTCCACTTCAAGCGTGCAGGGTCGTTGAATGCACAAATGGTTTTGACCATCTCCACATCGCTCAGTGTCTGTAGAAACTGGTTGGTAGCTTTTATGAGTCGATTATTTGACTGTGCATTCAAAGTTGCGCTGAATGAAAACAACAATAGAAAGGCCAGGAATGATTTTTTCATTTGTTTTGATTTGAGGGTTGAAGGGCACAGGATTTTCCAAACAAGCGGTACCTGTTTTTGGCAATCAGGTCATATACAAAATCCCTGATGGGCCTTGGGATGAATTGGAAATATTTCAATAAACTCGGAAAGCCATGCAGCAATTTTGCAATTTCAATGGCAGCATCTGATTTGATGAACATCTTTTCATTTGAAATGAAGATGATTGAATCTATTTTCTGGGAGTCAATGTTCATTTTCAACAAAAGCTGTTTCGCGGTTTCGCTTTGCAGTGAGGCAAAATGAATTCTATTGTTTTTGTCATGCCTCGTGATGAAGCGAACAGATGCGTTGCAGAGATTGCATATTCCGTCGAACAGTACAATATTCATTGTTGCAAAGGTAGGTTAACGCCATCAATTGGCATCTTCAGTGAAGGGTTTGTATCAGGCTTGATTTCACTTCAATAAGATCCTTCTGGTTCCGATGATAAACGGAATCAGAATTGAATAGCCGATGAAAAAGGGGATGATATGATCAATCCATCCCAGCACCAAAAAAACGGCCATAAGCAACAACTGGAATCCTAATCCATAAAATGAAACCATGAACATGAACCATTTAGGAGTGACGCTTGCTTTGGATGCATTTGGGTCAAGGGCATAAATGAAATCATCAAATACTTTATAGAGCAATCGAAACAACCTGAAGAGAAAGTTGACCATTGCCTGACTTTCTTCGGGGTATGCTTTGGGAGATTGATTTTCAAAAATCTGGCTTGTGATTTCACCATCCGTACTGTGTCGTAAAATCACATGGTAGTAGTTATATAAGGTTCCCTGGGTTTGCATGCAGATATAGGCCAGCAGAGCCCATCCCAAATTTGTGTGTGTGAAAATGGCGATGGAAACAATCAGGCCAATATTGAGCAGGCTGTCGAGGATGGAATCCAAGTAACGGCCGGTATAGGAAGGTTGATTTTTTGTCCTTGCCAGTTGACCATCAGCGGCATCCAGAATGGATTTCAATACCAAGAAAAATCCTGCAGCCCAGTATGATTCTAACCTCATGCAATAGATAGCGAGCATTCCGGATAACCCAAACAACAATGTAATGTGGATTGCAGTAACCTTTGTTGATTTCAACATTCGTACGATGATCCTGGCCATAGGCCTGCCATAGTCTGAAACATCGATGAATTTATTGCCTAATGTGAGTTTGGACATGAAGTGGACAACAAAATTAATGCTGTCCGTTGACAATGTTCAATTGTGTGGAGCATTAAAGGCCATAATACGAACAGAATAGCAGTTTATTGCTCTTGCTCATTGTCCTTCTGCACTTTTCCATTGTTGCTGAGGTTCATCCTGATGTACAAATCTTCCACTTGTTTCCTTGCCCATGGCGTTTTCCGCAGGAATTTCAGGCTGGATTGAACACTTGGATTGCTGTTGAAACAATTGATGCGGATGTGTTGTCCCAGGTCCTCCCATCCAAAACAATTGACCAATTCATTGACAATCATTTCCAATGTTTTACCGTGCAGTGGATCTTTTGATTTCTCAGTCATGTGCTCAATTTATGCTTTAAATCTGCCTCGATAAGTGTAAAGATCATTTAAATCCAAACAGCACAGGAATGAAGAATACAACAATGGCTGTCCATAAACCGTATACCGGCAGGAAAAAAGCAATGGCTTGTTCAATGCTTTCTGCCTCCGCTTTCTTTTTGATGGTTTGCAGCAGTTGATGCGTTATCCAGATCAGGTTGGCGAAAATCAACAGGTTCGACCCGAGCACGGCCAATCTGTTGGGGGTGATGCCGTATTCAAAGATTCGGAACCCAATGGCAGAAAGGGCAATGCCATTGGTGATGACGGTCAGGATGGACAATGCGAATAAAAACAGCAAACTGATCCTGTTGTTTTCTTTTTTGGTTGCTTCAGTGATGGAAAACAAAATAATAGCCATTACTCCAATCAGCAGGGCATTGAAGATCATCAGAAACTCCCGGTCTTGGTAAATATTTTTTCTTGTGAATGCCATCGCCGATAAAAACACAAGCAATGTTATTGTAACCAAAGGGGTAAATATTTTCGCAATGGTGGGAGAGATCTTGTCCACTAATTGTGGGTTGTTTCGCACCATGAATGTGGCCAGGATGGGAATCGTTGAAAGACCCCATATCACTACATAATCCACGTAAAAACTTGTGATATCCAGTCCAATGATTTCAAACAATCCAAAGGTTAATCCGGTGAACAAAATTCCTGACAGTACCATGATGGCTGACATCACCACCAGGTCTCCATTGTACCTTAAAAATCCGATCCTTTTTCCAACATTTTTCATGTCTCCTGCTGCAAATGCAAATCCAAGCATGGTCCACAGCAATATAGGCAATTGAATGCAGGCCAATATTAGGGTATCGCTTTTTTCGTTTTTAGGGAGAAGGTTGATGTACACTCCTGAAACAACTACCACAATGATAGGAAGGAGCATGGTTTTCCAGGACAACCCTTGCTTCCATGCAAAAAAGAACATCAGCAAGGGAAAAGCAATCAACCCAATGTTGCGGGAAAAGAAATAATCCGGTTCGATATCAAATATTTGTGGTGATTTAGCCAGTAGGCCAGTTAAGAACGCAATCAGGGCAACCATTTTCAGCTCACTGCTGATTCCCCAGTTGATTTCCTCTTCGTGGTAGTTGAGTCTTTCATGCCATGCCTGGACAATGGCATTGTTGTTAATGTCAGTATATATGCTGTTGAAGGCCTGTTTGAAAAGGACTTTGTTTTT